>NZ_JBFRVX010000293.1:0-6107 GCF_041475345.1 Vibrio sp. 10N.222.48.A3
AATTTCTTGTTACCCCCCTAAGACGAACCCAAAATCCAAAAGACGAAGAATAATTCGTTATTTCACGAAATAATTTAATTTGTTGTTATCAAGACGTTTAAAACCAACAGAGAAATGCGAAATCTTTGCAAAGAATAATTAATAGCTAGGGAGGCAAGACAGAGGGATACAGTACTAATTACTAATTAACGAGCTAGCAAGCTAACAAGCCGTACTTTCCCCAACAGCGTTCAACTGACGAGGAGAAGTTAACGAAAGCAGAGTAAAACTAAACAACCAAAGATAGTGCAATAGATGCCATGATCACTCCTACAACAAACTCCAACATCTTCCATGATTTCGGGTTCTTAAACATTGGAGCTAAGAATCGTGCACCATAGCCAAGTAAAAAAAAGAACACGAATGAAGCCGATACTGCACCTGCACCAAACAACATTTGATTTGGTTGATATTGTGTAGAGATAGAACCCAGCAATACCACAGTATCCAGATACACATGCGGATTAAGCCAAGTAAACGCTAAGCACATGGTAACTGCTTTGGTTAAAGAGTTTTTGGTTTCGACACCGGCTTCTAAGGCATGATTTTCGGTAAATGCTGAGCGAAAGCTCAAGAATGAGTAAACCCCTAAAAAGATAGCCCCACCGTAACGAGCAAACTGCTCAATTTGTGGAAACTGATCAACGATTGCGCCAAAGCCCATCACACCAAAGCTGATCAGTAATGCATCTGAAATCGCGCAGACAGCACAAATAGCAAACACATGCTGATTCTTTAAGCCCTGTTTAAGAACGAACGCATTTTGAGAACCGATCGCGAGGATAAGCGAAAGCCCAAGAGTAAAACCTGCAAAATAAGTCGGTATCAAAGGTTAGCCTCTTAACGTAACTCAATACTCATGAACTGACTGTGCGGATCTAACACATAATTAGCAAAAGGTTCACAGTAACCAAAGCCAAATTTTTGGTACAAATTACGCGCTGGCTTAAAGTAGTCTTCCGATCCCGTTTCTAGGCTAATACGTCGATATTGGCGAGCGGTTGCCGTATCCAAAACGTGCTGCAATAGCTTGCTTGCGACACCGGACTTTCTTGCAAACTGCGAGGTTCTCATCGACTTCAGTTCAGCGTGTTGTGTATCAAGCTCTTTAATGGCGACACACCCAAGCAGTTGGCTGTTTTTCCAAGCACTGAAAAAAGTAATCTCTGGCGACTTGAGCCCATCTAGATCCAGTGCATGAACGCTTTCGACTGGCGATGTCGCATACATATCCGCTAAATGCTCTTCGAGTAGCTCAATAACCTCTCCACCCAACAAATCATCAATTTTTATTTCCATAACTCTTTAATTATCCTTAATAATTTTTTTATCCGTTTTAGATACAGTAAAATTACGCTACCCTCAAAAAGTTGCGTACGGCACACTTTAATCACATAGTCTCGTGACGCTTGCCGTGTTAGGTATCTGATAGCTTTGTCGATATACAGCAGTCACAATTTATTTACGACACCACCATTTATTTAAAGCACCTGTTTTTGGTGAGAGGATATGTAGTCAGATCTATATGAGCATCCAACTAGATTTAACCACAGCCACCCCTAGGCAGAATTTCGACTCTGCACAGGGCTATATTACGCTGCAAGACCACCGTGTCATCGATGTCGACGAAAACATTGCAAAAATCTTCGGTTACAGTTGCCGTGAAGCACTTCTCAACAACGTCGATTTTGTCTACTCATTAATACCCAAAGATTATCACGGCTCTGTCCGTGAACGTTACCTTTCTGCGATTAAAGGCCAACTGGGAAAGGGAAAGCTCTATAAAGATATTCCGGTGAATAACCGCCTTCTTTCGCTGTTTAGCCTTGCTCAAGCGGTCAGAGTCAACGACCGCCCCGCTCTTCGTGTAATGATCATAGATATTACCTCAGTTGTTGCTTCAGAGCGTAAACATCAAGAAAAAGATCGTATGTACCGGACTTTACTCAATAGTTCGAAACAGGGCGTGCTCGTCCACCAAAATTTCAAGCCTCTAATGGTTAATCAAGCCTGGGTTGAAATGCAAGGTGCCAAATCGATAGAAGCAGTGCTTGCCATGGACTCAATCATTTCAATTATTCCGCCGGACAGTCGTATCAATGCCATGAGACGCAGCCAGAGTATTCTTGCCGGTGATACACCAAGCTTCAGTTCTGTGGTTGAAAACCAATGCTTTGATGGGAGTAAAAAACACTTCAACATCTACGACAACATCATTAATTGGGAAGGCGAGAAAGCGATTCAAGTGGTGATAGAAGACGTTTCCGACAAGGTGATATTAGAACAAGAGCTATTGCACCGCGCACTTCACGACGATCTAACACAAGTGTTCAGCCGCAGTGCCATTTACGATTGGTTAAAAAAGCCGTTAAAAGAACAAACTGAGATGTCTTGTTTACTGTTGGATATTGATGACTTCAAAAAGATTAATGACCAATTTGGACACAGTGTTGGTGACGAAGTGATTCGCACTCTCGCGAATACCATTAAGAAGCACGTCAAAGCCTTGAACGGCGTGGTTGGCCGCTGGGGAGGTGAAGAGTTTATCGTCTTCTTTCCAAAAAACCGAACGACTCATGGAACCATTCTCAACACGGCATACTCACAAGCAAAAATTGTTGGTCAACGTATTTGCGAAGAATTTCGAACCCATCAATTCTTGGGATTTAATCGCACCAAGTTTCAATCAAGCGTCAGTATTGGCATTACCGACAGCTGCATCGTTCGTACCAACAACTCCCTAGATACGTTGATTCGAGTTACAGACGACGCGCTCTATCGTGCTAAATCCAACGGAAAAAATAGAGTCTCAGTAAACCACGAAGGTGCATGTATAGAGTGTGGCTCGTGAAACAATTGCTAAGCATCAAGAAAAGGTCATTTAAGCCTATAAGTTGACCCAAGATTTTCTTGTTATTTTTAAGTTCTAGTTTACTATGCGCCACCCCAATTTTTTCAGCAAATGCTGCAGGCAAACATGTCCGCCAACGCACTCTATACCGACCTATCCGGTTACTATGATTTAATGTGTGTCGATATTGACTACCAAGCGCAGAGTGACTGCGTTCGTAGGTTACATCAGATTTTTGGAAATGAAGGAAAAACACACCTCGACCTTGGATGTGGCACTGGACCACACGTTCGCCATTTTATTGATTACGGCTATCAAAGTAGTGGCCTTGATCTGAATAAACCAATGCTCGACATTGCTCAAGTTCGTTGCCCTGAAGCTAACTTTTCAGTACAAAACATGAGTAACTTTGAGGTCTCAGAACCGCTCGATCTTATCACTTGTTTCTTGTATTCCATCCATTACAACGACGGTATTGAGAGACTAAAAGAGTGCATTGCAAGCGTGCACCGAGCTTTGAAACACGAAGGTGTCTTCTGCTTCAACGTGGTTGATAAAGAGAAGATAAGCAATGACTTGTTTGTTCGACATACAGCCAACAAAGAGCATGATGACTTTACCTTTCGCTCAGGTTGGTATTACTCCGGCGAAGGTAGCAAGCAAACGTTAAAGCTAAGCATCGAAAAAACGACTGCCGGTGAAACTCAAGTATGGAATGACGAACACCCTATGGTGGCATTCTCGTTTAAGGAATTGATCGAGATATTGAAGCCTTACTTTGAGGTTCATATTTTTGAGCACGATTATGACAAGCTGCTGCCTTGGGATACCAAATCAGGTAATGCTTTGGTCACTTGTGTAAAAATCTAGGTAAGCCAATTCCAAACGAATTAAACCGATACAAGCACACAAAAAAGAACCCACACTCGCCGTTCTCTTTATAGAGTATCGAGCCAATGTGGGTTCTTCGTTTTTATATGTATCTTGCTACCAAATCAAACACAGATTGATTAGAAGTCCGCTGTCATACCTACGTAGTAAGTACGTGGCTCTTCAACATAACCCATACTCTCTAGCTCTTGTGATACAGCTTCATCAGTCAAGTTAGTGATACCAGCGCGCAGTCGAACAGAATCATTAACGTTGTACACCGTACCGATGTTCAGTGTTGTGTATGCGTCTTGCGTTAAGTCGCTTTCGATATTGCGCTCTCCACGGTAACGCGCACTAATAAAGGCATTCAGATCGAAAGTTGGGCTCCAGTTCAGTTTAACTAAACCTGAATGCTTGTAACGCTCAAGCAGTTCTTCACCCGTTGACTTATCTTCTGTGTCTAAGAACGTGTAGTTACCAGACACGCCCCACTCATCGGTAATCTGGAATTGACCCGTAAGTTCAGCACCTTGAACCACCGCCTCAGATACATTGGTATAAGTACGCTTCCCTTTCACATAGCCAGTAGAGCTAGAACTGTCTGCGCATCCTTTACCCGATTCAAACACTCCGCCGCTCTCGCAGTACGTTTCATCGCGATCAATAAGGTCATTGATTTCGTTGCGGAACAAGGCACCTTCAACATTCCAACGTGGTTGGTTGTATATTGCTGCAATTTCATAGTTCAAGCTCGTTTCAGGCTTCAGGTTTTCGTTGCCATATAAATCGCACGCTCCCTTACAGCTATTAACAGTGTAGTCAGCTTGGTTTTGAGTTAACGAAGGCGCTTTAAACGCCTTACCCACGCCGCCTTTGATGATGAGGTCATTAGTAGTTTGGTGAACCAAGTACACACGCGGGCTGAATTCTTCACCGTACAATTCGTGCTTATCTAAACGTCCACCAATGGTTGCGGTGAGTTGTTCAGTCATCAACCACTGGTCTTGAACAAACAAAGCACCTTGATACGCTTCTGATGTACCGTTGGTCAAGTTTTCTTTGTTGGTTAATTCGCTCAACTGGTAGTCCATACCAAAAGTTACGGTGTGACTATCACCAAGATAAGTCGTTGCTGACGCTTCTACTATTTGAGTTAGCTCTTCTACATCGCTACTGTAATTGTTACCTAGATCAGCGGCATCGTTGTCTGTCACGTTTTCACGAGAGTAACGAACTTGTGTGTCACCCCAGTTCCAAAAACCGCTGTGTGTAATCGCTTGACTGTTACGTACAACATTACTATCCACTAGGTTCGAACCTGTAGCGTGTTCTGCTAAACCATCACGTTTATCGTCACTATAGCCAAGGTCTAAATCAATCGTCTGATTGTCTGTCATATTCCATGTCAGGTTGGCAAGCAAACTTAAAGTGTCGCGTTCCTCTAGAGCGGTAATATTCTCACGACCATTACCTGTATATGGTTGCCATGCGTCACGCGAGGTTTGATTTAAAGAAAAACGCGCAAATAACTCATCATCAATCAATGCACCGGACGTGGTAAAACCAACAGAATATTCTTCCCCACCATTGCCGTCTAATGGAGATGAAGTGTCCATGTTAATCGTTGAGCTCCAATCATTTTCTGGAGCTTTGGTGATGATGTTGATTGTGCCACCCATACCATCTGAACCGTAAAGTGCAGACATTGGGCCGCGGATGATTTCAACACGTTCGATTGACTCAGCTGGAATAGTCGAGAGATCGAAATCGTTACCACGAATGATGGCACTTGCAGAGCTTAAGCGACGGCCATTCACCATGATAAGCGTATAGTCTGAATCCATACCACGAATAGAGATCATCTGACGGCCAGCACGTGTGCTATCAAAATCAGATTCCACACTCGTTGATTCTGCAACGATGTCAGCCAAAGTGATTCCAGGGCTGTCTTCGATGTCTTGAGCGGTGATAACCGACATTGAAGCTGGCGCTTGTTTTAGAGCCATTTCAGTACGAGTTGCCGTAACAACCATTTGCTCATCTGTCGCTTGCGCTTCTTTTTGCGCTAACACGTTAGCCGATAGTGAGGTGCAAATAACAGCTACTGCGACCGAAAGGGGTTTACGAATCATAAGAGGTTTGCGAACTATAAGGGATTTGCGAACTAAAAGAGGCTTGCGAATCAAAAGAGATTTCTCAGACATGATATTTATTCTTATATGTAATTAGTAATGATAATGGTTTGCATTAAACAGCCAGTTATCACTCCAATCAACGAAAGTTTCATGCTGAAAATTCATTATGATTATTCATTTATCAAATAATGCAGACAAAATATATTCAA
>NZ_JBFRVX010000294.1:0-3695 GCF_041475345.1 Vibrio sp. 10N.222.48.A3
GGTTGAAGGTCGTATTGTTGGTTACCCGCGTAAGAAAATCGCAAAGTTAAGTCAACTCAGTAACCACATTCCGGTTCACTTTCAATATCCAGATGAAGGAAAAAACTCGATTGCGATGCTGGTTAAATCCGACATCGAATGTGGCGGTGGGATAGGGTTACAGCGCGATATTGTGGCGTACTCGATGACGTGTACTCATCAAGGTGGGCCTTTAACCGGTGCTTATAAAGCAACAGGGGAGCATCGCATTGTCGGGCAGTGTCCATTCCACCTGTCTACATTTGATTTACGTCGCCATGGCATTATGGTATCGGGTCAAGCCTTTGAGAGCTTACCTCAAGTACTGCTGGAGCTAGAAGGTGATGATATCTATGCGGTCGGGGTTATGGGATTGATCTTTGGTCGAATGGAAAATCTGATCGATGTGGAGGTTAGCTAGATGACTCAATTTTCTTTTAACGATAAATTGGCTGTAAACGATCAATCAGCTTTAAACAGCCAGTATCTGCAACCGACCAGTACATTACTGCCACCTGCTAGTGCGGAAGTCATCACAACAGCGTGTGACTATTGTATTGTTGCGTGTGGTTACAAAGTCTATCGTTGGCCTGTGAGTAGCCCTTCCGGTGGCCCTGCTGCAAGTGAAAATGCATTTGGTGTCGATTTCCCGGTTCATGCTTTGCAAGCTTGGGTTTCGCCACAGCAACACAATATTATTTCGCATAATGGCAAACCACACCATGTGGTGGTGGTAGCGGATAAAGACATACAAGTCGTCAATAAAGGCGGTGATTCTTCGGTTCGTGGTGGACTGCTCGCAAGAAAGCTCTATAACCCAGAAACACCAACCAAAGATCGATTGAAGCAACCGCTTGTTCGAATTAATGGACAGTTGCAACCAGTTGAGTGGGATTTCGCATTGGATATAGCAGCCCAAGTCGGCCGTCATGTGATTGATATGCACGGTTCAAACAGTTACTGCGTGAAAACCTATTCTTATCAGTATATTGAAAACACCTACGCGATAACAAAGTATGCATTGCGTCATGTCAATACCGCGAATTTTTCGTTTCATGATACGCCGTCAGATGTCACCGCAACCCCAGGATTTCGAGATGCGGGTTTTGATAATTTTGCTCCAAGTTATGATGATTGGGGCGCGGCAGATACTTTGATGATCTGCGGAACAGATCCGTATGAGACAAAAACCATCATCTTTACGCAGTTTATTATGCCGGCGGTGCATCGTGGGATGAAAACCGTGATTTTGAACCCTCGTGAAACCGCTGGAATAGCGTGGCTTAAAGCTCAAGGTGGATTGCACCTCGATATTAATCCCGGTAGCGATAATCTTGTGATTGGTGCAATTGCTCGAGTGATCTTAGAGCAAGGCTGGCAAGACAATGAGTGGATTGAAAACTGGGTCAATAATAAATGGGAATCGAGCTCAGGTTTTGGTCAGGGTACTCGTAATACGCCATGGCAATGGAGAACCACTTGGGGCAAATTCCAAACGAATGGCTTTGATGATTATAAGCAATGGAATTTGGAGCAGAAAGAGTACGCACCTGAGTATGCCGCATCGATCGCGGGTATTGATGTGGAGAAGATCCACAAAGCCGCTGAGATGTTGGCAATGCCAGTCAACGGTCAACGAGTTAAAGCCTCAATTGGTATAGAGAAGGGCTTTTATTGGTCGAATAATACCGGGAATACCAACGCCATCGCCTCCCTTGCAACGATAATCGGTACTGGTGGCCGAGAAGGGCGTGTGATTGGTCGATTTGGTGGGCATCAACGTGGTGGACTAGCCGGTGGGAAACTACCAAGGAATAAGTCACCTGAAAAAGTCGCAGGTAGGCGCAGGCGCTCAATAGACACCGATAGATATCTCTATTCCGGGCATACCCGTATGGCCCATGTCATTGGTACAACATGGATTCAAGCTATGTGTAGTAGTTATGGGTTGAAAGAGAAATTCACCGACTTAACAACACGTAATCCTCACCAAGCGATGCGACGTGATAAACAGCACATTATAGATACACTCAAAAAGCGTGCAGATTCCGGTGGAATGGTCGTCATCAATCAAGATATTTATTTACGTGATCCTATTGGTAAACAATTCGCTGATATCATCTTTCCGGCCGCGACTTGGGGGGAAGAGGATTTCATGCGCGCTAATGGTGAGCGTCGTCTACGCCTTTACCAAAAGTTCGCTGATGCGCCGGGTCAGGCTAAGCCAGACTGGTGGATTGTTGCTCAAATGGCTTCGCGAATGGGGTACGATGGGTTTGATTGGCAAAACTCAAATGATGTAGCTGAAGAGTCATCACGATTTAGCCGTGGTAGCCGTAAAGATTTCAATATGATTAAAGTCGCAGCACATGCTGAAGGAAAAACTCTTCATCAAAAGCTCGCTGAATTTGGTACCGAAGGGATCCAAGGGCCTGTTTTTTATAACTATGACACCAAAAAGCTGATTGGCACTAAGCGCCTACATGACACTGAAATGAGTTGGGATGATCTGGTCGATAAAGGGCTGCAAGATGGCCCTCAAGGCGCCAATATTATGCGTAAACAGCTCACTCAATTTAATAGTCAGACGGGGAAGGTCAATCTTCAAAAACATCCTTGGGATCTGTTTAGTGATTTTCATCGTTGGCTTACCCCAAAACAGGACGAGTTATGGTTTTCGAATGGTCGTATTAACGAGATTTGGCAGTCAGGGTTTGATGATACCGAACGCAGGCCTTACATCACTCATCGTTGGCCTGAAAACTGGATTGAAGTACACCCGGAAGATGCGGACAAACGGGGCATAGAAGCCGGAGATGAAGTACTGGTGTACTCGGAGCGGGTGGCCAATTTTAAAGATACGATTCTGGGTATCGAGTCAGACGATTTTCAGTTTAGTAACCTAATGAAAAATGGTCACATTCAACTGGATTACGCGGAGATTAAAGCCGTTGCGATTGTCACCTCAGCCACGAAAAAAGGTGTGTTGTATTGCAATATGATGGACATGAAGAACCCAGCGAATGCTTTAACAACAAGGGTAGTTGACCAAATCAGTGGTAACTACAACTACAAAATGGGCGTCGCCAAAATAAAGAAAATTGGCGAATCAAAATATAAGCGTGAGTTTGAAGGGTTCTCCTTTGCACCACGTAACATTGTGTAAGGGAAGTTTATGTTTGGCGTATTATTGGTTTTGCATGTATTGGCTGCCACCATTTGGACGGGAGGGCACATTATTCTCAGCGTCGTTATCCTTCCTAAAGTCTTGAAACACCGTTCTCCAGAAATGTTATTGGAATTTGAGCAAGGGTACGAAAAGGTGGGAATACCTGCTTTGGTAGTTCAAGTGGTGACTGGGTTGATGCTCGCTTATCACATATTGCCGGACGTTAACTTATGGTTTGATATGTCTATTCCACTGGCTCATGGCATTGCCGCTAAATTGACGTTGCTGTCTCTGACGGTATTGCTAGCCCTAGACGCACGCTTTCGTGTGGTTCCAAAACTATCGAAGGACAACTTGGTTGATATGGCGCTGCACATTGTGCCAGTGACCATTATTTCAATTTTGTTTGTGGTTGTCGGAGTTTCATTTAGAACGGGTTGGCTAGTTTGATCTGCTTTTACGTTTAGTGCGGAATATTTGACAATATCTAAGTTAGATAAGTTAGATA
>NZ_JBFRVX010000295.1:0-2813 GCF_041475345.1 Vibrio sp. 10N.222.48.A3
GTAATAATTTATTAATATCAAATCTTTACATACAGTAGCATTGCAGGCTATGGAAATTATCAGGCCTAGACTAAGTATGAATAGTTATAATGACCCTTGAGATAAAATACGCTGGCATAATGAAGAACACTTCTCCATTGATGACGAAGTTGAATTTCATTTGGTTTCTTGGGGGAGTCCAAAAAACATTATTGAGTTTGGGGTATATCACGGGGCGAGTCTCGTTTTACTCGATAAGATTTACACCCCTGAATCCATCATAGGCATAGACAAACGTCGAGAACATCCAGCCTTAAGTCAATACCGAAAGGGGCCTTCAGCACACTCGGTAATAGAGCCTTATTGTGGAGTAAAGCAAGATCATACAGACAAGCTCATTCAAATATTAGAATTACACTTCCCCAAAAAAAAATGTAGACCTAATTATTGATGATTGCAGCCATTTATATGAACCAACAAAAGCCGCCTTTTTGACATCATTCCCTTATCTAAAATCAGGTGGGATATACATCATAGAAGATTGGGGATGGGCGCATTGGCCGGGTGAGTTTCAAAAGAAAGAGTTTTTCCCCGGAACTCCTTTAAGTAAATTGGTTTTCGAATTACTCATGCTTCAAAGCGTCATTCCAAATGTCATAGCTAAAATTGAAACTGATTATAATCACGTTGCTATTACTAAAGGAGAAGAGAGTAGCCCCAATAACCGAAAACTATTTGAACTCATAAAATGCAAGACCTCGATTCACATTGAGAAACAATGATAAGTTCCTACACTATATTAGCTCTAGCTATGACTTTAAGTTCATTAGACAAATGGATTTCACGAGTCTTTCTTAAGAAAAATCCTTTATGTAATGAATATTTACTAGCCTATCAAATTACATGCAGTTTACTGGCTGCTCTGTTTGTTATCTTCGAAATCGAACAAATCCCTACAAAATTCGACAATACAAGTGAACTTTGGGAGCTGTTGCTTTTAAGTATATTCAGTGTTTTCTCATGGCTTGGGTTTGCGTACTCAACCTTTAGGGCTCGTGCTTCAATTGAATTAGGCTCTATCTCGATAATCTCTAAAACAAAGATCATTTGGAGTGCTCTGTTCGGGGTTAGCTTTTTAAATGAGACACTGACTTTCCTTCAAATGACTGGCGTTATACTGATACTTGTCGCTTCACTGCTCATCAGCACAAGTAACAACATGAATCTTCTTTTTTCAAACAATCTACACGCGTGGCTCGCGCCAATCTTTCTCACTCTAGCCATTGGTTTTGATAAAGTACTTACGTTGTACTTACCTACTAGCGTTATCCTTTTTATCGGTTTTTCTGGAACCGCTTTTTTGACGCCTCTACTATTTAAAGTTCATTATAGGTTAATCAAAAAAGTTCTATTTAACGCCGTAATAACAGCCACTTGCGGAACAGCAAGCTACTATTTTCTCTTAAAAGTGCTTAACACTAGCGCTTTTAGTTTAGTCATGGTTTTATTCCAAGGAGCCTTCATCCTCGATATTCTTTTTGGTTACTTCTTTTTAAAAGAGCGCACGAACCTTAAAACGAAAATAGTCTCTTGTTTACTCGCTACCCTTGGTATTTTGACTTTGGCTTCATAACGTACACTTATTTACAGAACTCCAAGTGTGACTCCCCAAAACACAAACTTCACCAAAAAACCTAATCTTAAAATTTGATGACTTTAAAACATCCCCGAGCGATACATGTTAGTCAATTAACCATTGTTGTTACAGCGTTTATAGCATATAAATCTCGCTGTAGAAAAAGGCCTAATTGAGAGGGGCTTTCTACTACAAACCTAATCGATTAATAGAGTTTTGTTAGAAAGCCTACTTAATGTTAGGCGTGGCTAACTATTGTTGCACTCTGCTCTCATTTTACACTCCCCCGTCAACCTCCCTTGGGAATCACATTAAATAATCTAAATTGATGCGTGAGCAAAAATTAAGCTAGCGCAGAATCCCTATCGTGATACTGATTTAACTCATTTGGTGTTAGGATAATAAAATGAAAAAGACCACGCCAACCCCACATGATGCCCTCTTTAAGCAGTTTCTCACTCATCCAGAAACCGCTAAGGACTTATTGGATATTCACCTGCCTGCTGAGCTGCGTGAAATCTGTGATTTGACGACCCTAAAACTCGAATCAGGCAGCTTTATTGAAGAAAGTTTACGGCCTTACTATTCGGATGTCCTTTATTCTCTTACAACGTCTCAGGGGGAAGGTTACGTCTACGCGTTAATCGAGCACCAGAGTCGACCAGATAAACACATGGCATTCAGACTAATGCGTTACGCTATCGCCGCCATGCAGCAACATATTGAAGCTGGCCATGAGCGCTTACCTCTGGTGATCCCGTTGCAGTTTTACCATGGTAAGGTCTCGCCCTACCCGTATGAGATGAATTGGTTAAAAGGGTTCGTTAACCCTCTTATAGCTAAAGCGCTCTATACTCAAGATTTTCCATTAGTCGATGTCACGGTCATCTCCGATGATGAGATAATGCAGCATCGCCGCATCGCATTGCTTGAGCTTGTCCAAAAGCACGCAAGGCATCGGGATATCATGGATTTCTTTGAGCCTCTGGTCACATTGCTCTTAACCGATTACACTACAGATAAGCAAGTACAGTCATTGATGAGCTACTTACTCCAAGTGGGTGAAACGAACAACCTAGAGGCGTTAATTACGTCACTAGCCTCATCAGTACCGAAACACGAGGACACACTTATGACTATTGCAGAACAATTGCGCCAACAAGGCGAGCAACGTGGCCGCCAAGAAGGACGTCAAGAA
>NZ_JBFRVX010000296.1:0-1192 GCF_041475345.1 Vibrio sp. 10N.222.48.A3
GCACCTAATAGTGATACTAGAGACCAGTTTTTTGCATCAAAGATATTGGCATATTCATAGGCGATAAATGCACCGAAATCTTTGTCTTCACGCGTCTTATTGAAAATAGGGTTCTCTTTATCATAGTCGCGTTTTGCTGCGTTGATCGTGAAAGCCAGACCATGATTGCCGAATCTTTTCGCTAAGTTCACCTCTGCTCCAACACTCAGGAATGATAACGCATTACCCTCAGAGTTCGACGAGAAAACATTGATTGAAGGCGTGAGAATGCCAGACCCATCTTTTAAGAAGTACTGGTAACCCGACTTTAGGTAAAAATACTCTCGCTCTCGCGTCATTAATGCTCGCTCTTCGTCCGTTAAATCAAGTCCTTTTAATCCTGTGTTTTCTTTTTTCACATCGGACTCGCCAAAAGCCATATCGATATTAAAGTTAGTCCCCATCATTTTAGACAGCTGCATTCGAACCACGTTGCCGGTTAGGTCGGTTTCTTCTCTCTTCGAATCAACGGCATAAGGGTCATCCCACACTTCGCCAGAGATCAGCGTTGGTAAGATGGAAAAGTCGATAACCATCCCGCTCTCCAGTTGCTGTCTATAGCCCACTTCAAATGCCAACGTACCTGTAATGATGTCGTCTCTAGAGGTGCCTAAGAAAATTTGCTTGTGATTCAAAGCGCCAAAGGTGTACTGCATCGAACCTAAAATAGCGACCATTCCATTGGCTTCAGTTGCACCAGACGACATTAAATCGGTTTGAGATTGATGATTACTTTGGCCAACATCTAAGTTGCTTGAGTTTGCGGTGAAGCCGGTTAGGAAGGTCATGTTGCCACTGAAACCTTCGCTTGGTGCTAAAGCTGCGTATGAAGGAGAAGCAAGCATCATAGTTGCCAAAAATAGGGAGATAATATGTTTCATCAATAGACTCGTACTTGAATGGTTTTTAATCGAACTGATTTCGAAATCGAATAGCTCTTGAAAATAAATAGCTCTTGAAAGTGAATTGCTTTTTAAAGTGCATTGCTTCTTAAAGTGCTATTGGGGCTTTTTTATTTGCCCAAGGCTTGGCGCTTTCTAGTTGATAGGCCAATTCAAATAAGAGGCGGTCGTTGCCTCTTGCTGCGGAAAAGTGGCTGCCGACTGGAAGGTTCTGCTTGTTCCAATAAGAGGGAGGCGACTTGATGGGAGAA
>NZ_JBFRVX010000297.1:0-2318 GCF_041475345.1 Vibrio sp. 10N.222.48.A3
CTTCTGCAGGCATGGCTGTTAATGCATCGGCACAAGACGAAATCAAATTCGCAATGGAAGCAACTTACGCACCATTCGAATACATGGACGAGAACAACCAAATCCAAGGTTTTGACGTAGACCTAGCAAACGCACTTTGTGAAGAGATGAAAGCGACTTGTACTTTTCACAACCAAGCGTTCGATAGCTTAATCCCAGCGCTTAAATTCAAACGTTACGATGCCGCTATTTCGGCAATGGACATCACTGAAGCGCGTCTTAAACAAGTAAACTTCTCTAACGCTTACTACGACAACTCTGCAGCATTCATCTCTATTGAAGGCAAAGTAGCAGACCAAGCAGCACTAGAAGGTAAGCGTGTTGGCGTTCAAAACGGTTCAACTCACCAGAGCTTCCTACTTGAGCAAATGGCTGGCGTAACAGCGGTACCTTACTCAAGCTACCAAGATGCATTCATCGACATGAAAAACGGTCGTATCGATTCAGTATTTGGTGACACAGCGGTAGTAGCTGAATGGTTCAAAAAGCAAGACAACCTAACGTATGTAGGCGACCAAGTAACAAACCAAGAGTACTTCGGTAACGGCTTTGGTATCGCAGTAAACAAGAGTAACCAAGAACTTGTAGACCAGCTTAACGTTGCACTTGCAGCAGTGAAAGCGAACGGCGAATACGACAAGATCTTTAACAAGTACTTCGGTAAGTAATTTATGGAATTAACGGGTTACTCTTTAGGGCTCGTCGAAGCAAGCTGGATGACAGTTCAGCTTGCGTTCGTAAGCCTATTGGTTGGATTGGTTCTAGCAGTGTTGTTTGCAAGTGGTGAGATGTCTCGTCGTATTGCAATCAAATGGCCAACGACTGCATTTGTGACGATTGTTCGTGGTTTACCAGAAATTCTGGTCGTACTGTTTATCTACTTTGGTTCGACACAAGTTCTGTTCATGATCACAGGCGACTTCATAGAAGTGAGCCCGTTCTTATCTGGTGTTGTTGCACTGTCACTTATTTTTGCTTCTTACGCTTCGCAAACTATTCGTGGTGCGTTGAAAGCAGTAAGCAAAGGCCAGAGAGAAGCAGCAAGTGCGCTTGGTATTTCGCAATCTCATGCTTTCTTCAGAGTCGTATTGCCACAAGCTGTAAGACACGCGCTACCAGGGTTAACCAACCAATGGTTAGTGTTATTGAAAGACACAGCACTGGTTTCATTGATTGGCGTAACCGATCTATTGAAACAAGCGCAATTAACATCAGCAGCTACGCACGAAGCATTCACTTGGTACGCGACAGCAGCAGCTATCTATTTGGTCATCACTTTAATCACACAAAGATTGGTAAAAGTGATTGATGGTAAGTTCTCTATTCAAGGTTTGGGTAACAAAGGTGCAATGGCATGAATCAACAATACCTCTCCCAAATGCTTGAAGGCTTAGTGACCAGTCTTCAACTCACAGGTGCTTCATTGCTTGTTGGTTGTATCTTGTCATTGCTGATGACGGTAACACTAACCCTAAGAATACCTGCGATTCACTGGTTAACACGTGGCATCATTACTCTGTTTACCGGCACACCATTGTTGGTTCAGATCTTCTTGGTGTATTACGGCCCGGGTCAATTCGATTGGATTCGTGAAAGCTTCCTATGGGCATGGCTTAGCCAACCTTGGTTCTGTGCAATGTTAGCACTCGCACTGAACACCGCGGCATACAGCACGCTACTGTTCAGAGGTGCATTCAACGCGATTCCAGCAGGGCAGTGGGAAGCATGTCGCGCATTAGGCATGGACAAAATCGCAACGCTTAAAGTGTTACTGCCATACGCACTACGTCGCGCCGTTCCAGCTTACTCGAACGAAGTGATTCTAGTCTTCAAAGGCACGTCACTGGCAAGCACCATCACCATCATGGATTTGATGGGGTACGCTCAGCGTATCAACGGCCAAACCTACGACACGCTCACAGTGTTCGGCATTGCTGGCGCATTCTACCTAGCAGTGAACGGCGTATTAACGCTGATCTTCCGTCAGGTAGAGAAGAAAGCCCTCGCATTCGAAGCGGCATAAGCTAGCAATTCACAAGCGTAACTAACGTATAAAGCCTGCCATTTATTTTCGTATAAATGGCAGGCTTTTTTTGTGTTTGGGCATGTGCAGGGCACTGTGATTACACACAGTATGGGCGGGTTTTCGCTAAAATCATACTATATAGAAATATTCTGCATTTTGTCATTCAATGAGTTTATCTATGTTTTAAGTCACTGAAATACTGTGATTAATCGTGGTAGAGTCCCGTACATATGAAACTAGATAGAAAAATTCT
>NZ_JBFRVX010000298.1:0-4861 GCF_041475345.1 Vibrio sp. 10N.222.48.A3
CCCCTAAGCAACAAGAAAGGCTCTGATAATACAGGAGCCGAAACTTCTACGTTTTTAATTGACAGTGGGGGGTCATATCAACGCCTGCATAACACGTTTACTACTAAACAATTATACTTAATATTAACGCCTTAAAACGATAAACACTCGGCAAACTGAGATTGCCGAGTGTAGTAAATCGTGTTGATGCGATTGTTAGCTGCTTTTCTTTTTAGTGAGGTCTTCATTAATCATGCGAACACGTGGAGCCTCTGGTGGTTTAGGTGGCGGCGGCGGTGAATTTTTACTTTGATCATTTGACATACTATTCTCCTGCACTTGGTAAGTTATCATTTTCTACTAATGGACGAACATCTGGCTCTTGAGGAGCAGCTGGTGGTGGCGGTACGTAGTTATCTTCAACTTCAGGCATTTCTTGGTCTCCTTTATAAAAATCTGTAAAAATAACAATTTCATGTTTAATTTCGTTTAAAGCATTAACTACCGACTGATCAATGATAGATGTTTCTTTTCTTGGTGAAAACACATCTAAGTCAAATATTATAAA
This sequence comes from Vibrio sp. 10N.222.48.A3, assembly GCF_041475345.1. Classification (NCBI taxonomy): domain Bacteria; kingdom Pseudomonadati; phylum Pseudomonadota; class Gammaproteobacteria; order Vibrionales; family Vibrionaceae; genus Vibrio; species Vibrio sp. 10N.222.48.A3. The sequence continues at coordinate 548 of NZ_JBFRVX010000298.1, forward strand.
TGTCACGCTTGCAATAAACATCGGTATAGAAGCAAATAACAACCACTTAAATGATTTATGTACTTGCTCAGACCTGCGGTCATTTACTGCCGTATTATGAGTAGAGCAATCGCGAAATTTACTGTAAAGGTGTTCAGAAATACGCTCATCGACAATAACTTCTGGTTGTTGGTTTTGTGGATAATCCATGTTGTACTGTGCAATTTGATGACGATGAAGAATTAATTCTTCTCTATAAACATCCGTTTCTTTTGGAGACGGCATGCCATTATAAGTATTCCCCCAAAATGCTCGAATTAAATAATACAGACAACCAAATGAAATTAGAAATGTGACAGCTGTACATATTACAAACGTGCTCACAGCAAATTTATTACTAGTAAAATCCAACATTCTCAGCATATAGCTAAGGATTGTATAGCCTGTAGCTACAAGAGCAAAAGTAACTTGTACTCTGCCAGTGATTTTTTCACGCACTTCCATTTCATGAAAATAGAGTTTCTCATATAATTCAAATAATCTTTGTTTATCCATTCAACCATACTCAAATAAAGAATTGCAGCTAACGCCTGCAGAACACGTTTGCTACGATACAGACCTAGCTGGATTTTAACGCCTTAATCACTGAAACTAAAGGCAAACTGACAATGCCGAGTGTAGCAAATCGTGTTGATGCATTTGTTAGAATTTTATTCGAGACTCCATTGATAGGTCGTAGTATAACAAATATGGTTTTCTCCATTATATGTAAAGGAATCTTGAACCCACATATTTTTTTGAACATCATTCCCTAGGAAGTCTTTTTCTGTAACATATTTGACATCATCTAGCAGATTATTATAAACATATGAAGATATACCTATTTTTCCATCAAGTTGATCACCAATTTTCACAGATTTGTTTACTGCATTTCCAATCCACACCAAGTCCCTATTATTCGCACCTGCTATACCAACTTTTGCACATAATATTTGTCCGTCATCAACCCCAATACCAAATTCGACTGTAGAGTATTTTTCCATTTTCTTTTTTACCTCAGACTTCGGAGAAGCAAGCATCCATTTCATTTTCATGGCAGCTTTTACTGCATTACTTAAGCTTCTCTTAGTAGTTCCTTGGAAAAAGACTAGCATTCCGTCGCCATTAAAACTCCGGACTTCCCCACTATAACTTTTAGCAATAGTTACAATTGTATGAAAATAAGCTTTATGAAGTTTTGCAACAGTCGTTCGATTATGATTATTTAAAACTTTTGTTGAACCTCTCATATCGATGAACAGTGTTGTAGCTTCAAATCGTAACCCCTTATTACCAAAAGTTAAGCTTGTATTATCAATATCCGGGACATACTTTATGTCTGTTACTTCAAATGCATCGTCAATTATAGATTTAACTTTATTATCAATATCTTTTTTCATTTACTAACTCTTAATACGAATAAAACTAGACAACCCAAAGGGGAAATAAGCGCAGTGACAGTAAACCAAATTGCAACTTTAAAATAGCTATATTTTCTACAAGCAATTACCGCATTGATAATAATTTGATTGGCTAAATCTTTTTGATAACCAGTAAATTGTTGTTCATTGAGTTCGAGTTTATTTGATAACTTGCCAAGGTAATTGATTGGCGTATATTTTGCAATATCCTGAAAATAAAGTAAATTATCAGATTGAACTGTTCCCTCTGGTTTACTTTCCCAAGGCATCGAAAGCGATGGAACAACAGATAGTAAACATAAAACCATTGATATAATACAAAGTATTATTGAAAAATAACCATAATATTCAAGCAAATTTGGCAGTTCATAACTTTTTAAAACTCCTGCCAACCCAAAAATCAAGGCTCCATTACCTGCAACCAAAGTCGCAGATTTCGCTTCCGCGTATTTTAGCCAATCATTAATGTTTAAAAATATATCTTTTAATTTCTCATCCACGTGGTGAAGCCTCCAAAAAATTCTAACGCTTAAGTATTTATCCGTTGTCGTAGCACAATGGATAAATACCTGTTGGACTTGGCCGCTTCTATCTATGGAGTTTGCTTTTTAGGACTGACTTACGTTCCACTCTTATCATTAAGACTGGTACCCCATCAGCCGTCCATTTTCCACTTCTAGCCACCAATTTATCTCTGCGACTATACCCGTTGCATAATCCTTTTAAAAGCGAACAATGCCCCTCTCTCGCCATAACACAACGATAATTTTATTCATTACAATCAGACAACTAGGTCAGTCGGTGCTCTGAAACGACTATCCTAGGTCTAATATTGAAGCACACGAGTACCATGCTGTTGCTATGGCAGTTCGGACAACAAGGTTTCTCTTTCAGCACTTCCGATTTCTCTACGGGTCGCTTTCGTAAGCTTTGCCTAATTTCCGCTATCGCTTTTACCCGTACAGCATTAGCTAAAAAGCCATAATAGCGTATTCGCATTAGCCCTTTAGGCAACACATGTAAAAGTAAGCGTCGAAGTAACTCGCCCGCATTACAACACATTCTTTGCGTCCCATTGGTTCGATAGTCTTTGTAACTCATCGTGATACGGCCATCCACGTTATAACTTAATTGGTTGGGATTTAACCCGATACGATTGCAATACCGAGATAGATAACCCACTACCGCTGTAGGCTCGTGGAGTACAGGTTTACTGTACACAACCCATCTCTTACTAGCGGCTTCCTCTAATAAATTACTGTGCGTTGCTATCAACTCGCTTACTCGGCATAACATCTCTTTCTTAAAGCGAACGGATAAGGCTTTAACCGGAAGCAGGTAACTCTCTTTTCTTGTCGGTTGCCATTGCCGATCTTTTGTAAGCACCCCACTCGGTAGTAGGCAATGAATATGAGTATGTTGACTCAGATTTCTTCCCCAAGTGTGAAGAACCATTAATGCTCCAAGTTGACCGACAAGGTGATGCCGCTCATTAGCAAACGCGCATAATGTTGCCCACACTGAATGAAACAAGCATTGATAAACCACCTTAGGATGCGCTTTAACCAGAGCATTGAACTCGTGAGGTAAGGTAAAAACCATATGATGGTAGGCCACAGGTAAAATATCTTGGCTTCGCTTTGTTAGCCATTGCTGTCTCATCTGCTCTTGGCAATTGGGGCAATGACGGTCTCGACAAGAGCAGTACCAACGCGTTTCATGACCACATTGCTGACAACGCCAGTCGTAGCTGCCCATACGCTCTGTTCGGCAGTCTCTTAAATGGTTAAGCACTTGCCACTGTCTCGGTGTGACTTTACTTTTATCAAGCTCTTCTAAGCCTTGTGTTAATACGGCTTGGTAAGGAGATAATGCGTTCATTCGCTCTCCTCCCATAGTTGAGCAACTAAGTCGAACTTACTTCCGTCCGAGCTTTCGTTGTGATGACCTATCCAATGGGTGTACCTCAATGTCGTTTTGATATTCGAATGTCCGAGGTAACGCTGAAGAACATTCAAAGGCATGCCCGATTCAAGCTGATGAGTCGCATAAGCGTGCCTCAAGGCGTGTATTCCTCCTAATTTTCTGACGTTTGCCTCTACTTTTGCTGCTTTGAAGCATTTCTGCAGAGAGCTAATACCCAATGGCTTTTCGGGCTCTAGGCTGGGAAACAGCACTACGGTGGGATGATAATGACACCAGTAATTTCGAAGATGATTCAGTTGGCTATCACCCAGTGGAACAAAGCGATCTTTTTTACCTTTACCACAATGAATGTGCAGTCGTTTCGCCGCACCATCAATGTCTTTCACGTACAAGCCGACGACCTCACTGACACGTAGGCCACATCCATAACACATTTCAAGTGCGGTCTGATATTTAAGACTTCGACAATGACTAATGATACTTCTTACTTCCTCGCGATTAAGCAGCTCCGGTATTTTACTGGCGCGTTTAATCGGGGGAACCAGTCGCTCTTCAAATTCTCTATTCAAAACGGCACGATAAAAGAACAAGATGGCATTCAAAGCTTGAGCACAAGTACTACTACTTAAGCTCCGCTCTGTGGTGAGCGTACGTAAATACGCACTAATCTGTTGATCAGTGAGTAAATCGGGGGACAGATCGTAAGTAGTAGATAGCTCTTTAACCCAACGTAAATAGCTTGCATGGGTTTTCGGAGAAAAACGGCGAACCGCCATTTCATCGATAAGTTGTTGTCTTAATAAGGTCATGATGTATTCCTTAATCTATGGATACATCATAAGTTTGGTCTATCAGGTAAGTGAGAGGAAAGCCCTCCGCGAAGCGGCTTAGTTCAACAGCTCTTAGACAGAAAAATTCTGCATTTAAATATAGAATTTTTCTATCTAGT
>NZ_JBFRVX010000299.1:0-4570 GCF_041475345.1 Vibrio sp. 10N.222.48.A3
GATCAGGTTGAGCAGGTGGCGTTTTTCTACTGATTCTCGGCTTACTTGCCCTTCATTCATTCGATATACGTTATTTGAACCCTTGTCCATTAAGCGTGTCAGTGCTCTGAGGCTGATCGATACCGTTTCACGAGTCTCTTCGTAACCACTCATGAATGTCGATGTCGACATTTCTGTATGCGAACGATAGTGCAAAATTTGCTCTTCACGTTGAACAACACGTTTCTTGCGTATTGATTGAATACGGTCTGCTAACTTAGAAAAATTCGCGTAGTCCAACCATTCAAGCTTATGGCCGACAGATTTATTGGTTGTTGGATCAAAGTAGCGACGCTTCCACTTGGGTTTGCCTTTACGCAGCCAGCGCCACAGTATGTCTCTTAAATCATCTTTGAAGATTTCACGCAAAGCGTAAATGAATGACATCGATACGATGAAAGATGCAGTAATCTCTCCTAGAAAGTCGCGAGCTAATATAACGGTTGTGGTAACTACCACCATGACCAAGCCTGTGGCGATGCCTTTAACTGCTCTCTTCACGTTCTTACCCATTGATGTCGTCTTTTCTTTGAGGACGATAGGGTGTTCGATCAAACGTCGCAACAGTCGCATCTTGTTGCTCAAACGTGTTACGTCTTCTCGTACCTTCGCTGAGTTATAGCGATTAAGTTTTCGATGGGCGGTCTCTTTTTCACAAAGCGTCAAGAGTCGCTCTTTTATCGTCGAGTATTCACTGCCACGTGGCATATGTGATACCAAAGATAAGAACTTTTGCTCCGTGTACCAAGAAAGGTAATTATCAATATTGGCATAATAGCGCTTTAGGTTTTCTTCATAAGGAATACTACGACGAAGCTTCTTGAGGATATCCAAAGCCAGTTCGATGACTTCATCGACGTCATCAGCCGTTACGTCGTCACTATCTGTCTTGTTCAAGCTGCTCACGGCTTTATCTAAAGCAATCACGTATTGATAGGCGAACAAACTCAAACTCACACGATACTGTGTCGTCGATAAGCGTCCGCGTTTTGCCAAGCGGCTGTGTACCAATGGTAATAGTGTCTTATCACTGTAGTAAGCGCGCTTTTGAGTAATTGAACTGTAGAAGAAGGCACTTTCAGAAAGTACTTCCGGAGTCAGTCCGAGTTCACCGGGAATGAATAGATAAACGTCCATATCGAGCTTTTTGGTCTTCGCCATCGCATGGTTAATTTTAAGTGTTATCGCATCTTGTTTATCAACGGTGATCAACGATGTCTCCTAGAATATAAAAATATGAATGAAACTAGCGAAAGCATATCAGAGATCACGTATAATCACCGCCAAATTTAAAGTAGAGACAATCTTGATGATTAATATTGGTCAAATAAACAACCTAGAAGTAGTAAAACAAGCAGACTTCGGTGTATTCCTTGACGCGAGCGACTATGGAACCGTGTTGCTGCCGAAACGATTTACTCCTGAAGGTGTTGAAATTGGTCAAAAGCTAGATGTTTTTTTATACATTGATTCTGACAACCAGATCGCTGCCACAACTGAAAAACCAATAGCTCAAGTAGGGCAGTTTGGCTTGATGACGGTTGAAGGTGTTAACAGCACTGGTGCATTCATGAGCTGGGGCGTGAAAGGTAAGGACCTTCTTGTTCCTTTCAGCGAGCAGCGCGGCCGTTTAAACGAAGGCCAGTCAATCTTAGTATATGTGTATATCGATAAAGCATCGAGCCGTATCGTTGGTACAACGAAGTTCAACAAATGGTTAGACAACACACCTGCGACTTATAAGCAAAATGAACAAGTTGATCTCATTATCGCTGAGCGCAGCCAACTTGGTTACAAAGCGATCGTGAACGGTGAACACTGGGGTATGATTTTCCCATCAGACATCATCGGTAAGCTGTTTATTGGTAAGACACTAAAAGGCTACATTAAAAATGTTCGTGAAGAAGACGGTAAGATTGATTTGTCTCTTCAGAAAATTGGTGTCGCTAAGATGGATGACCTAAGCACTAAGGTTCTGGATCTTCTTGAGAAGAAGGGCGGTTACCTGCCTTTGAATGATAAGTCTTCTCCTGAAGCTATTTTCTCTGCATTCAGAACCAGTAAAGGTACGTTCAAGAAGACAATTGGTGGTTTGTACAAATCTGGCAAGATCACTATCGACAAAGAAGGTATCAGCTTAGTTAAATAAGCGATCCTTTCGGTCAAAAAAAAGCCCAAACCTTCCTGTTTGGGCTTAGGGGAAAGGGCTCCGAAGAGCCTACGCTAATCGTTTCAATCTTTTGACTATTAGGTTGAAGTCTAGTTTAGATTCCCTAAAGTGCGATTTTTCTTATTTGAAATAGTGACTTGAATTGATGTTTGTATAATTAGTCGTTGATTTACAAGCGCTCGCACACAGAGTTACATGACCGGTAGAATAGAAAAAGCCCAAACAATTAACATTGTTTGGGCTTTTTGTTTGTGCGATTCGTTAAGCCGTTAAGCCCGAAAGCTATTTAGAATAGGTTCTTATCGCGCACGAGTTCGCGTGGTAAACCGTTCTTCACTCGGTTGCCAACCCACTTACCAAGGCCGATGATCGCACCATTGTACTTCACTAGTACTTCACCTTTGCCTGACAAGTCTTCAGGGCGAACATCGCGTCCCATGAACCATTCACGAGCATCTTCAATGCTAAGGTCTACAATGTTGGCTTCATTGCCTGTTGCGAGCGTTGTCGCGACTTGGTGCTGCCAGCGGTAACCTTTTTTATGTGTTTCAGCGATCTTGATGCCCATGCGAGAGAAACGGAACTCACCGATCATAGGTTCTAGCGCTTCCGGGAATAGCCAAACGTCTTTGTCACGAATCCAAACTTGAGTATCACTTGGTAGTTCGATATCGAGTGCGCCCAGCAGATGTTCAGCGACTTCTTGTTGAGCTTTCTTTGACGCTTTTTCAAATGGGAATTTGCCCAGACGTTTTTTCACTTCTGGTGGTGTCACAGACGCTAGTTTACGGATGCGTGCAACGAAGAAACCTTCTGAATCATACACTTGTGGAAAAATGTGTAGAAAGCCTTCTTCTGTCGTGGTTGCTTTAGCATTGTCGAATAGTGATTCAAGAGATTCGAACACTACCGCATCACCAAAGGTCTCTTTTAGATGGTGACACACTTGTTGGTTCTCTTCCGTGCTTAACGTACAGGTTGAGTAAACCAGCACGCCGTTAGGTTTGAGAGCATGAAAAGCACTTTCGATCAGATCTTTTTGAGTGTCAGCAATATCGACTACAGATTGATACGTCCAGTTCTTCATCGCATCAGCGTCTTTGCGAATCGTACCTTCACCAGAGCAGGGCGCGTCTAGCAACACAGCATCAAACTGTTCTGGTAACCAACCACCGAAAACTCGACCGTCAAAGTTACTTAGAGCGGCATTACGAACACCACAACGTTCGATGTTAGCGTGAAGGACTTTCACACGGCTTGCTGCGTATTCATTGGCAATCAATACGCCGTGATTATTCATTAGCGCCGCGATTTGCGTTGTTTTAGAACCGGGTGCAGCCGCAGTGTCTAATACGGCTTGGTAGTCAGCCCCACCTTGGAAAAGTGCTGACGGTGGCATCATAGAACTGGCTTCTTGGATATAGAAAAGGCCAGACATGTGTTCTGCCGTATTACCTAGTGGCGCTTCACTTTCATCAGCTGTAATCCAAAACCCCGTTTCGCACCAAGGTACAGGTTCCAGTTCCCAGCCTTTGTCTTTTGCTCGTACTAAGAAGTCCTCAACACTGATTTTCAATGTGTTGACTCGAATACTTTTACGAAGTGGTTTTTGGCATGACGCGACAAAAGAAGCTATATCTAGATGACTAGGCATGATTGATTCGATGTGCGTTAGGAATTCTTCAGGAATATATACGTTAGCGTGCAAAAGAGTGTCTCGATTTATTGCATTGATGCGGGGGAGTTTAAAGCAAAATGAGGCCGTCCTAAACCATATTTATAGCAAACAACAAAAATGCAGCCGAATGGCTGCATTTTGATGATGAATTATTCTTTGTTAAGCGGTATTAATTTGCATGGAGCTTCTGAGGGTTCACTTTATGGGCGAGGAATTGCGGTTCTCCATGATTTCCACTCATCTTCGGCTTTAGGATAGAGATAGAAAGACTGATCTTCGTTTGCCACTGGCTGAAGTTCATTGGTCGGTGGCGTTGAGAATGTAATACCACCTCTTAACAAGCTGTCTACCGTTCCAGCTTTGATGTTTGCGCCAGAGAGACCGATAGAGACATCGACACCAGATACGTTCCAGAACACGGTGTTTGCGCGGATCAGATACGCGTAGTCAGGTTCGATTTGAATCGTAGAGATGATTCGGTCAGCAAACTCGCCTAACTGAACATCAATAACACTGCCGATTTCTAGCTCACGGAATAGGATAGGTGTGCCTTCAGATATCGAGCCTCGCGTTTCGCTTTGTAGCTGGAATATCTTGCCTTCAGGCTGTACTGGCCCCTTGCTAAGCTTAAATTTCGTATTTCTGTCACCATTGCCCGGGTCTACGTCTGTCTCTTATACACA
>NZ_JBFRVX010000300.1:0-3649 GCF_041475345.1 Vibrio sp. 10N.222.48.A3
CCAAATGGTGCGGGTAAAAGTACTCTGCTTTCTATGGCGAGTCGCTTAACCGAAAGTGATGCGGGCGAGGTCGTTATTGGCGATAAATTACTGGCTGAATGGGATACCAAAGAGCTTGCGAAGCACCTTGCTGTGTTAAGACAATCAAACAACATCAATATGCGATTTACGATTCGTGAGTTGGTCTGTTTTGGGCGTTTCCCACATTCTCAAGGTCGCTTGAAAGACGAAGATCATAAGATCGTCGATACGGCACTAGAGCACCTTGGCATTACCGATATCCAAAACAGATACCTTGATGAATTGAGTGGTGGTCAGCGTCAAATGGCGTTTATCGCGATGGTTGTGGCGCAAGATACGGATTATGTGTTCTTGGATGAGCCACTAAACAACCTAGATATTAAACACTCGGTTGAAATCATGCAGACGCTACGTCGCCTAGCGCATGAGTTTAATAAGGCGGTCGTTATCGTGATTCACGACATCAACTTTGCTTCTTGTTACTCAGATAACATTGTCGCGATGAAGAGGGGCCAAGTGGTTAAGTCGGGCAAGGTCTCTGAAGTGGTTGAAAAGTCAGTGATGGAGTCGATCTACGAGATCCCATTTGAGATTCGTGAGTTCGATGGTGTTCGAATCTGTATGTATTATTCAGGTCGTTAGGTTGCTGGTTCGCTAGGCTATTTGATTCTCTAATGACTTAAGTGAAAAGAGCTCCCGAGTGAGGAGTTCTTTTTGTCTTTGCCAGTTTGTATTTTGTTAATAAAAGGTCTGGATTCAAAAGTAATCTGTATAATTTCCTTTGTATTATAATGACTTAATCGACGTAATATTGACTGGTCATACTTCGACAAACGTTGGTTTGATGTCACTCGAAGATCTACTCTTCATTTTCAATAAACAATTGCTATTTTTTCTGATTAACCTCTAAAAATCGTTCTACACTATATTTATAACTGTTTGATTTTTATACGAGGTATCAATGAGTCGTAAACCCATAGTGTTAGTCGTAGATGACACCCCAAGCAATTTGGATGTGTTGACTGCAATACTTAAAGATACCTATCAAGTCAAAGTAGCAATTAACGGTACCATTGGCATCAAGATAGCCAAGATGGTGCCTCAGCCAGACCTCATTCTCCTCGATATCATGATGCCTGATATTGACGGTTATAAAGTTTGCAGACAGCTCAAAGAACAGCCCAACACCGCGCATATCCCCATTATCTTCGTTACTGCCAAAATTGGACCTGAAGCCGAAGTAAAAGGGCTCTCCTTGGGGGCTGTAGATTACCTAACCAAACCGATAACCCCTGCTATTGCACTCCAGCGTGTGAAAACGCATATCGCACTTTATGACCAACAACGCGCGTTGTTTAGTCAGGTAAAAGAGAAAACTCAAGAGATCAATCTCGGTAAGCTAGAAACACTGAACATACTGGGTAGAGCTGCTGAATTTAAAGACAATGAAACAGGCATGCACGTTAAGCGTATGAGTCACTACTGTGAAGTGCTAGCTAAAGCCTTGGGAATGACTGACGAAGATGCCGAGACGTTGCGTGATGCAGCACCAATGCATGATATTGGCAAGATTGGCATTCCCGATAGTGTGCTGCTAAAGCCTGGTAAGTTGGATGCCGGTGAGTGGAATACCATGCAGAAACACGTCGAGTACGGTGTTGAAATTCTTGGTAGGCAGAGTGATTCCAAACTGATGCGTATGGCGATTCAGGTGGCGCAATATCATCATGAGAAATGGGATGGCAGCGGTTACCCAAACCAGATCGCGGGTGAAGAAATTCCTTTGGTAGGAAGAATCGCTGCGGTGGCTGATGTGTTTGATGCCCTGACAGCAGAGCGTCCTTATAAGAAGGCTTGGAGTGTCGATGAGGCACTGAGCTTGTTTGAAGAACAGAAAGGCAAACATTTTGATCCAACTATCGTTGATCTGTTCTTTCTTAAGTTGCCCGAGATTCTTGCGATTAAAGAGAAGTTTAGCGATGAGTGATGGCTTGATGTTGTCACTAAATCGTTTTGTATTATCTCTTATCATTGGCTTATTGGTGTGGTCACTAGTCATTCGCAGTGTAAACGCGGCTGAAGTGACCGATGCTAAGTTAAACCAGTGGTTGGAAAACCAACCGACCATCACATTTATTGCGCTTTCCGACCATTACCCGTACTCATTCATCGATGACGACGGGCTGGTTTCTGGGATCATCAAAGATTGGACATTGGATCTTGAACAGCGTTTTGGTGTCCATGTTCGGTTTATCACAGTTAACTCGCGCGTCGAGGCCAAAGCGGCGTTAGTCGATGGGCGAGGCGACGTGTTCCCATTCCAACAGTTCGACCCAAGTGAAGGTGGACGTTTTCTTGCAAGTGATCCCTATATTCCTTATCAGGTGGCTGTGATAGTCCCTATCGACAAAAAACTCGATGGAAATCTAGATCAAAATAATAAACGCCGCATTGCGATGGTAAATGAAAACATAGACTTGGAGCGTGCAGGAGTGAGGTTGAGCTCTATCGAAAGAGTCGATTTTGAGAATGTTATTGATGCGGTGCGTGCGTTAGGGTCTGGTGATGTTGAAGGCATGGTCGGTGAACCTATCACCACTATGGATCTTGCGAAAAAGATTGGCGTTCATGATCTAGCGGTCAACTATGTTTTGGAGCATTGGAAAAAGTTAGAAGCGTCGATGGTGATTCGAAATGACGAACCAGAGCTACTGACGCTAATCAACAAACAAATTGAAACTTTTGACGTTGCAAATAAGAACCAGATTTTATCAAAGTGGCTAGATACCTCTCCTTATCGAGTGCCACTAAAAGGCGTATTTGGCTTTGGCAACCCTCCGTATATGTATCCAGACAGCACCGCGGTCGGGCTAGAACACGACATTATTCAACGTGCCCTTAATGATATGGGGTATAAGCTGGGTGACGTTGTCACTCTCCCTCCTAGTGCCGCTAGAAAGGCCATCGACAACAATAATTCTATTGCCTTTGTTTCTGGCGTTCAGTTTGATGATCCTAATGCTCATTTCCTAAGTGATAAAGTTCTTAATGTTGAGTTTGTTCCTGTTTCACTGACTCGCCGCAAGCTCAAACTTGAGTCTCAGAACGACCTATCACTAGGGGCGTTATTGTTCGACGAGACCTCACCAATTAAAAAGTCTGTTGAAGTACTGAAGGGTAAGTTAGACATTGGTCGTGTCGAAGATTACGAAGGTCTTGAATCGGCATTCTCACAATTGAGGGCTCAAAATGTTGACCTGTTAATGGTTGAACGAAGAGTTCTGGAGTGGTTTATCACCAATACTCGTTTTATTGAAATGGCAGAGCTAACGTTACATGACGAGTATAAAGTTGAGTATCCGATCTATGTTGACTTTAAGAGTGAGGAAATCAGAGACAGCTTCAATGCCGCGATTAACAACCTTAAACAGGCCGATGACGGTTTAAGCCAAATTATCGAGATGCAGGTTCAGAATGATCTAAGCCAAGTGCTTAAAAAGGCGAATATCATAGCGCAAATATCCGCGTATTTTATCGTCAATGACCGCTTTGAAGAGTTAACCGAAGTTTTTGAAATTTTCGATACGGACAGTTCATTTCAGGTGATCACTGCACAGGCGGATAATAG
>NZ_JBFRVX010000301.1:0-6926 GCF_041475345.1 Vibrio sp. 10N.222.48.A3
ATATTGATCAGTCCGTTGTTGGCGGTGCTGCTGTCCTTGGATTTCGATACTTGGTTATCGGTAGTCTTAACGTTATCGGTCGGTACGCCTGCATTAAGCTTTATTGGTGCGATTGGTGTGGCTTTAACGGTTGGGTTACAAAAAGGTGGTGTGCTGTTAAGTCTGCTTATTTTGCCGTTGTATATCCCAATTCTTATATTTGCTACATCAGCGATTGATGCCGCAGCGTTAGGCGTTGCGTATAACGGACAATTAGCGGTGTTAGGGGCAATGTTAATGGGCGCGATGACGCTCACCCCATTTGCCATCAGTGCAGCACTGAGAGTGAGTGTTAACTAGTTAATTACCTGGTTAAGATTAACTACGCACTCACTAGCACTTTGCATGTTCAAAGTGAACGATTTAAAGCCTTCAAACTCCTAGAGTCACTGAAAGAAGCTGTAAGTCAAATAAATTATAATAATTATAGCTGTGATAGCTGTAAGCAATATGAAGTAAGAGTGAGATTACAACATGTGGAAATGGCTCCATCCCTACGCCAAAGCAGAAACCTCTTATCAGCTTGCTGGTAAACTTCTGCCATGGTTTTCGATCCTAGCGCTATTGTGTCTATCCGCCGGTACTGTATGGGGGCTTGCATTTGCCCCTTCTGATTACCAGCAAGGCGATAGCTTCCGAATTATCTATATCCATGTTCCGTCTGCAATTTGGTCTATGGGTGTATACATGTCGATGGCAATTGCCGCCTTTATCGGTTTGGTATGGCAGGTAAGGCTGTCAGACATGGCTGCGTTGGCTATGGCGCCTATCGGTGCTGTATTTACCTTTATTGCGTTACTAACTGGCGCTGTTTGGGGTAAACCAATGTGGGGTGCTTGGTGGGTTTGGGATGCACGTTTAACCTCAGAGCTGATTCTTCTATTCCTATATTTAGGTGTTATTGCACTGCACCATGCGTTTGACGACCAAAAAACCGCAGCAAAAGCAGCCGGTATTTTGGCCATCGTTGGTGTCATCAACCTACCTATCATTCACTTTTCAGTAGAGTGGTGGAACACACTCCACCAAGGCGCAACAATTACTAAGTTTGATAAGCCTTCTATTTCAAGTGACATGCTATGGCCGCTTCTTCTTAACATCTTCGGTTTTGCCTTTTTCTTTGGTGCTGTGACTATGGTTCGTTTTAGAAACGAAATCATCAGTAAAGAGAGTCACCGTCCATGGGTTCGCAAGCTAGCGGCTAATAAAGCGTAGTAGGGTAGGTAATTATGTATTTTGAATCTCTGAGTGATTTCTTTGCCATGGGTGGCTACGCCTCATATGTATGGAGTGCATTTGGAATCACATTCCTCGCGATGATCATTTTACTGGTCGTAAGCGTTCGTCGTGGTAAGCAATTATTAAATGAAGTACAAGCTAAGATTGACCGTCAAGCTCGTATTGATGCAGCAAAAAATATGGAGAACACTCTATGAACCCAAGACGCAAAAAGAGGCTAGGCATTATCTTAGCGATCTTTTTTGGTATCAGTGCAACTGTTGGATTGATGGTTTATGCACTTAACCAGAACATGGATCTGTTCTATACACCAACCGAGCTCGTCAACGGCAAAGATGGTAAAAAACCTGAAGTGGGTCAACGCTTACGTATTGGTGGCATGGTTGTAGTCGGCTCTGTAAGCCGTGACAATGAATCATTGCGTGTTAGCTTCGATTTGGCTGATGTAGGCCCTAAAGTGACGATTCTATATGATGGCATCCTTCCTGATCTTTTCCGTGAAGGCCAAGGTATTGTTGCTCAAGGTGTCCTTAAGGATGCAACGACAATTGAAGCGTTTGAGGTGTTGGCAAAGCACGATGAAGAATATATGCCTTCTGAAGTTGCTGAAGCAATGAAGAAAACTCATGAGCCTTTGCAATACACGACTGAACAAAAAGAAGGAAATGCTCAATGATAGCCGAGATCGGCCATTTTGCGATGATCCTGTCTTTGGGACTTGCACTGCTGCTAAGCGTGCTCCCACTGTATGGAGCCGCTCGAAATAACACATTATTGATGAACAGTGCACGACCGCTGTCGTGGGGTATGTTCGGATTCCTAGCGATTTCGTTCTTTATCTTGTGTTACGCGTTCTACACAAATGATTTTACGATTCAATACGTAGCAAGTAACTCGAATAGCCAACTACCTTGGTACTACCGAATTACCGCGGTTTGGGGGGCTCATGAAGGCTCACTACTGCTTTGGGTTCTAATCCAAGCGGGTTGGACGGTAGCAGTTGCAACGTTTAGTCGTGGTATGCCTCAAGAGTCTGTGGCTCGCGTACTGGCGATTATGGGTTTAATTACTGTCGGCTTCTTGCTGTTCATTATCGTAACGTCTAACCCGTTTTTACGTACATTGCCTTTCTTCCCTGTTGATGGCCGTGACTTGAACCCACTACTGCAAGATCCGGGTTTGATTATTCACCCGCCAATGCTTTACATGGGTTATGTAGGTTTCTCGGTAGCGTTCTCTTTTGCAATCGCTTCTCTAATGAGCGGTCGTTTAGATACGGCATGGGCTCGTTGGTCTCGTCCTTGGACAATCGCTGCTTGGTTATTCCTAACAGTAGGTATCGCACTTGGTTCATGGTGGGCTTACTACGAACTTGGCTGGGGTGGCTGGTGGTTCTGGGATCCAGTAGAAAACGCTTCATTCATGCCTTGGTTAGCTGGTACTGCTCTAATGCACTCACTAGCGGTAACCGAAAAGCGTGGCACATTTAAAGCTTGGACAGTCTTGCTGGCTATCTCTGCATTCTCACTAAGCTTACTAGGTACATTCTTAGTTCGTTCGGGCATCTTGGTATCGGTTCACGCATTCGCGTCGGATCCTGCCCGTGGTATGTTTATTCTAGGTTTCTTAGTGTTCGTTATCGGTGGTTCACTGTTGTTGTTTGCTGTTAAAGGCGCATCGGTTCGTGTACGTGGTAACTTCGATTTGGTTTCTCGTGAAAACGCGCTACTCGGCAACAACATCCTATTGATTGCTGCACTTGTGGTTGTGTTAGTTGGTACCTTGCTGCCATTAGTTCATAAACAGTTAGGCTTGGGCTCGGTATCTATCGGTGCACCATTCTTTGATATGTTGTTCTTCTGGTTAATGATCCCGTTCTCGTTCCTATTAGGTATCGGTCCACTGATCCGTTGGAAACGTGATAACCTATCTAAGCTCGTTAAACCTATGCTGATCTCAGGTGTATTCTCACTGGGCTTAAGTGCGCTAATGGTTACGATTTTGGCTGACCGTTTCAGCGGTACCGCTTTTGCCGGTTGGGTAATGGCATTCTGGATTATCTTCATGCATGGCTTTGAGCTTCATGAGCGTGCGACACACCGTCATACATTCCTGAAAGGCCTGACTAAGCTACCTCGTAGCCACTGGGCGATGATGTGTGGTCACATTGGTTTGGCCGTGACAGTGATTGGTATTGCGATGGTGCAAAACTACAGCATCGAACGTGACGTACGCTTAGCACCAGGTGAAAGCTACCAACTTGAAGAGTACAGCTTCCTGTTTACAGGAGTTCGTGACAAAGATGGCCCTAACTACGATGGTTACATTGCTGACTTTGAAATTACCAAAGAAGGCAAATACATCAACACGCTTCACGCTGAAAAACGTTTCTACACAACCGCTAAGTCGATGATGACAGAAGCGGCGATTGATCGTGGCGTAACGCGCGACCTTTACATCGCAATGGGTGAGCGTTTAGACGACAATAAATCTTGGGCTGTGCGTATCTACTACAAACCATTTGTACGTTGGATCTGGGCTGGTTCTCTGATTATGTCGATTGGTGGTGTTATTGCTATCAGTGACCGTCGTTACCGCTTCCGTAAGCCAACGAAAAAGTCTACTAAAGAGCAGGAGGCTTAATTCGAATGAACAAGAAGATTTTATTCATTCCATTGATTGCGTTCATGGTTCTAGCTGGAATCTTTGCGACTCAATTGATGCGTAACCAGTCGGGTGATGACCCGACTAAACTTGAATCGGTATTGATTGGTAAGCCAGTACCTGAGTTCGGTTTAGAAGACTTAGAGCAACCGGG
Source organism: Vibrio sp. 10N.222.48.A3 (assembly GCF_041475345.1). Lineage (NCBI taxonomy): Bacteria > Pseudomonadati > Pseudomonadota > Gammaproteobacteria > Vibrionales > Vibrionaceae > Vibrio > Vibrio sp. 10N.222.48.A3. Next base: position 4,097 of record NZ_JBFRVX010000301.1, read on the forward strand.
TAAGTTCCATGATCAAGCTATCTTTAAAGGTGAGCCACTGCTTCTAAATGTGTGGGCGACTTGGTGTCCTACTTGTTATGCAGAGCACTCTTACTTGAATAAGTTAGCGGGTCAAGGCGTTAAGATTATTGGCCTTAACTACAAAGATGATCGCAATAAAGCGGTAGGTTGGTTAAAAGAGCTGGGCAATCCATACTTGATCAGCCTGTTCGATGGTAACGGCATGCTAGGTCTTGACCTTGGTGTGTATGGCGCTCCAGAGACTTTCCTCATTGATGCTAACGGCGTAGTTCGTTATCGCCATGTTGGTGACGTGAACCCAACTAACTGGGCATCGACGCTTGAGCCGATGTACCAAGAGTTGTTGGAGGAAGCGAAATGATTAAGAAGACACTGATTGCTCTATTCGCTACATTTGCTATTTCGGCGACTGTTTCTGCTGCGCCTATCGAATTTCATGAATTTGATACCGTTGATCAAGAGCAGCAGTTCAAAGAGCTAAGCAACACGCTGCGTTGCCCTAAATGTCAGAACAACACCATTGGTGATTCGAACGCAGAGCTTGCGGTTGATTTACGCCAAAAAGTGTATGAAATGACAAAAGATGGCAAGTCGAAGCAAGACATCATTGATTACATGATTGCTCGCTACGGTAACTTTGTTACTTACAACCCACCACTCACATTAGCCACATCAATCCTTTGGGTTGGTCCGTTTGCGGTAGTCGTGTTTGGTTTCGGTTTGATCATTTTACGAAGCCGAAAGTCAAAGTCGAAAGCAGTAGAGTCAGATAAAGACTGGGATGCAGACAAAGAAGCTCGTTTAAAAGCGTTACTCGATGAAGAGAACGACGGAGATAAGAAGTAATGACTCTATTTTGGATTTCTACCATTATCCTTTCGCTAGCAGCTATTTTCTTAATTGTTCTGCCCTTCATAAATAAGAAGGCGAACAATGATGAAATGCTTCGCGACGAGTTGAACAAAGCATTCTATAAAGATCGTCTCGTTGAGCTCGAAGTAGAAGCAGAAGAAGGCCTTGTTGATAACCAACAAGAGCTGATCGCTGATTTGAAACAGTCTCTACTTGATGATGTACCTGCGCAGAAAGAGATGAAGAAGACCCAAATCTCAACATTGGGCGTCGTAGTACCATCTATTGTCCTAGTCGTGGTTGTTACATATGGTATGTACTTTCAGTTTGGTGCTTTGGATAAAGTCCAACACTGGCAAGAAGTGAGTTCAAACCTTCCTGAGTTGTCTAAAAAGCTAATGTCATCGGAAGGTGGTGCATTAACGGATGATGAATTAGAAGATTTGACTCTGGCACTTCGTACTCGTCTGCACTATCAACCAAAAGATTCGACAGGTTGGTTACTATTAGGTCGTATTGCATTGGCTAACCGCGACGCGGAAACTGCGAAAGATTCGATGCAAAGAGCTTACAAGCTTGAGCCAAAGAATGAAGATGTTCAGCTAGGTTATGCACAAGCATTGATGCTTTCACCTGATGATGCGGATCAAAACCAAGCTCGTTTAATTTTGAGCCGTTTGATTCAAAACGACTATGTTGATCTTCGTGTGTTCTCGTTGCTAGCGTTTGATGCGTTTGAGCGTCAAGACTACCCAGGTGCTGTTAAGTACTGGAGCATCATGCAACAGATGATTGGTCCACAAGACAGTCGCTATGAAATGTTGTCGCGCAGTATTGAAAGTGCACAGAAGAAAATGGGCAATGCTATGGGCGTTGACCAAGGTAAAACTGTTGCTGTAACGCTTGAGTTATCTGGTGATGTGAATGCTGCCCCTAGTTCAGTGTTAGTTGTATCAGTGCACAGTGCTGACGGCTCACCAATGCCGATTGCTGCGGCTCGTTATCCGCTAGGAACTTTCCCTCGTACTGTCGTTCTTGATGATGGCAACAGCATGTTGGAAGGGCAGAAGTTGTCCAGCCTTGAAACTCTAATGGTTAGAGCTAGGCTTGATACAGATGGTAACGTTTCAACTCGAGACGGTGATTGGTACGGTGAAAGTGAAGTGGTTGAACTGGGTGCCCCAGTTACCATTGATATCAATAAGCAATATTAATCATTACTTTGCATAGGTGTTAGCTATTCCGATTTATTAAAAAACGGTATAGACTTACGCAACCAATTGAGGCCAGCGATTGCTGGCCTTTTTTATTATTCCTTATGGAAAAGGTGATATGTCTATCAGTGTTTTAAGACTTTCGAGTTTACTCTTCATCGCAAGCTTAACGGTAGGTTGTTCGAGCGTACCAGATGAAAGCAATGGTGGTGATAACCTCGAAACCTCTGAATATGTCGAAGAGTCCCATCCGAACGACCCTTTTGAAGGTTTCAACCGAGCGATGTGGGATATCAACTACGAGTATCTCGACCCTTATTTGGTTCGACCTGTTTCTCTTGCCTATGTTGACTATACCCCTGTACCAATTCGCTCTGGTATTTCCAATTTTTTAGCCAACTTAGATGAGCCATCAAGTATGCTCAACAATCTCATTATGGGTAATGGTGGGAAAGCGCTTGATCATTTCAATCGTTTTTGGATTAACTCTACCTTTGGTCTTCTTGGTCTGATTGATATTGCTAGCGAAGCGGGGATCACCAAATATGACGAAAAGTCGTTTTCTGATGCGATTGGTCATTATGGGGTAGGGAATGGACCGTATTTTATGCTGCCGGGATATGGCCCTGTGACGACCCGACAAGTAACAGAGCAAGTGGATAGCTTATATGTACCTTTGTCTCTGTTTACCTTTTGGGCAAAGTTAGGGAAGTGGGCCTTTGAAGGTATGGAAACACGTGCTC
>NZ_JBFRVX010000302.1:0-8007 GCF_041475345.1 Vibrio sp. 10N.222.48.A3
ATCTAAGTTGACATTTTATGCGGCATACGGAACAGGGCAAGCCTGTATATCTCCCTATGGGAAAGCAGCCTGTAAAGGTTGCCGATAGGTATGCAGGTAAAGGAGGTTAGAAAAAGCGAATGCTACTTTGTAATGAAGTAGATACAGGTTATATCTGGCGCGAAAGCGAGCTGACTTCTAACTGGTCTCCCGTTGCGAGATAGCTTGAAGAACTTTATTAAAGAAGAAAAACAAATGATGATTTCGAATAAAATCAGTGCGTCTTCTGACAGCGAACCGTGGTTTCTTATTCATTAAATGGCCATTGGGGCAGTTTTAAAGCTTTAAGTGTGTATCGCAAAGGTAATTTTGTTACTGGGTGCTTAACGAGGCCTTTGTGGAGGCTTGAGCCGTATGCAGTGAAAGTTGCACGTACGGTTCTGAGGAGGGAGGCATCTGGGAACAGGTGCCGCCTATCCGACAGAGGCGTTTTAGCGATAATCGCCGTTAACTGTAATTTCGTCATTTTTAGCCTGTATTCTGGAGTTAAAGTGCTCCTGGATAAGAGTAACTTGGCGTTCATGTAAAAACAGTGTGTTCAAATCTACACCCCTTTCAAGAGGGGCGTTTTTCATCGATAATTTAGGCTCTTAGCGAAAACAAATAGTAATCGGGAAGTATTCCAAAAAATGCCCCTGTATTTTCAATTTTTCACCACACAGCCAAGTTAAAAGATTTTCGCTTCTTAAGCTCAATAAGCCATGAACCAAAATATTTTTCGACCGACTTATCTTTCCATAAAATTGACCTTGCGGCATGGATAAATAGCGTTCTCAGTTCTTTATTTCCTCTTTTTGATATTCCAAGTAGCGTTAACTGGCTTTGTTGCGTAATTCAATGGAACTAAATCAAGAACCTACGATCTGATCAGCTACGTTCACTACTTCTCGTAGCTCTATGCCTAAACCTCTTTACAAAACAACCAACTGGAAGCAATACAACCAATCACTCATTAACCGTGGCTCTCTGACCTTTTGGATTGATGAAGAGGCGATAGCGGGTGGGCGCAAAGCAAACAGAATAAGCGCGGTAGGCCACGTCGATTCAGTGATTTAGCTATCACGACAGCACTCATGGTGAAACGCGTGTTTTCTATGCCACTGAGAGCGTTGCAAGGATTTATCAACTCGATATTTATACTGGCCCATGTTCCATTAAGCTGTCCGCATTACACCTGCATCAGTCGTAGAGCAAAGCAAGTTGAGGTCTCATTTAAGACAAAAACGAAAGGAGCGATACAGCACCTAGCCATTGATGCGACTGGCCTAAAGGTTTATGGCGAAGGTGAATGGAAAGTCAAAAAACACGGGACAGATGGCAAGCGTAGAGTCTGGCGAAAGCTTCATATTGCCGTCGATACAAGCACTCATGTAATTATTGCAGCCGAGCTAAGTTTATCGACGGTTAGAGATGGGGAAGTACTCTCGAACTTACTGAAACAAACACGCCGAAGTATCCTTGAGGTGTCTGGTGATGGTACTTACGACACGAGAGCATGTCACGCTGCTATTAAGATTAAGCGAGCCGTTGCGCTTATTCCCCCAAGAGAAGGGGCTGCCTTCTTGGAGCGTGGTCATCCTCGAAATCTCGCAGTGGGTTGCCAGAAGTTATACGGCTCAAATAAGTATTGGAAAGAGCGGTATGGATACCACAAACGTTCACTCTCAGAAACAGCGATGTATCGAGTTAAACAGTTGCTAGGAGGGCAACTGAGCTTAAGAAATTACAATTCACAGGTAGGTGAAACTTACGCGATGATAAAAGCGTTGAACAAGCTTACTGGGTTAGGTATGCCTGAAACTTGTCGTATTGACTAAAAAGTATGCGAAACGGGGTGCATCTATCTCTAAATTTAATTACGCAACAAAGCCTTCCCTACTCTCTTTGATTAGTTTGTTTTCTAGGTGGTACTCAGATCATTGAATAATATTTTTTTTCTTTAGCGAGAGGGAAATAGATGTTGTTATTATTATAAGAACGCCACATGTGCTCATCCAACTAGGGATTTCATACCAAAAAATAACCCCCCAAAGTATATTGAAGACCAAGCCGATATAGCGGGTGACTGCAACTACAGCGGCGTTTTCATGACTGAATGCCTTTGTTAGGAAAATTTGCCCAATGAGCGAAACAAGACCAATGGCAATTAGATAAATCCACGCAATTCCCTGTGGAACCACAAACTCATCCCTCATCAAGTAACCGGATACCAACATCGAAGTGAAAAGAAAATAAAACACAATCTCGTAAATATGGTGCCTCTTACTCAGGTGGCGAATAGTGATAGAGGCAGCCGCCGCAAAAAAAGCACTCGCCACCCCTGAGAGGGCATACAAATTAAATGTATCGAAGCTAAATGGATTTACAATTAAGGTAACTCCAACCAAAGTGAGCGGAAAAAGGAATGCTACTTTTTTAGGGGCTTTTTCTCCCAAAATTAGGTTGGAAAGTAATATAACGAAGAACGGGGACAGGTAAGCCAAAATCACGGCGTCCGCTAGCGGCATGTGGGTAATCGCGTACACAAAAGCGAGCAGATAAAACGCCCCAAACAGGCCACGAAGCAAAAGCATTGGTATGCCCGTGGTAGAAAACCTGATACTCGCTTTCCACATTAAACCTAAAATCAGAACGGTTCCTATTGCGCTTCGGAAGAAGACAATTTCAGAGCTTGGAATCGTCAAACTGGCCGCTTTAATAAGTGCGTTCATGACACTAAAAATGAACGCAGAAAATATAGTTAACGCTACACCGTTGTTCATGATGGGTTTCTTTAAAGGTCGTATGATAGACGCACCCAACCAAGGTATTGGTGCGCTTGAGTGCGGGACTCTTCAATCAAATGGTGAGGGAGTTGAGAGCTACTTAACCAAGATTCGAATATACCTAGCACACGGTTAACGCTCGGTAATGCAATCCCATGCGCTCTGCCTAAGACTTGAAGCCAGTAAAGATTCTGTATATCTTCTTTAGGTATTCGAGGTAAAGACAACTTGCCTTTTTCCACCTTACCTTTGGCATAGGGCACGGCAGAGAAGTTGAAGTAGCACCCATTTTCATCCGGCTTAGAAAAAGGATCGATCAGAATCGCGCTGTATCGTACGTAAACCAAATATTCCTGCGCTATTGGAGTGAGCGACATAAACTGCTCAATTTGACGACGACGAATGGTTTCTGGATGCACAGGGTAGTTGTCATCATTGAGAAATTGTAACAAGTTAAATGGTGTTCCGTTAAAGTGAAGTATCAATCTTGATATATCGCGCCATAGCTCAACCAAAATGTGGATGGTTTCGGTTGTGATCGGTCCCTCAGGGAAAAGTTTGTACATGTACTTAACTTCTCTCGTCTCACTTAAGATATGATTGAGCGAGAAAGGGGTCATAAAAAATGCGGGATGAACGAAAGAGGTAATGTTTCGTCCTTCTACGCTAAACCCATTTTCCAACTCGACAACTTCAACACCGATATCCGCTAAAGTTTGAGTCAGTAGCTCTAGGACAGGGCATTTTTCTTTACTTGAGTAAGCATAAATACGTTTTTTAACCGCTTTGGTAAGGACACGAACGCCAGCTTGTTCCGTTATAAATTTAGTGGCCGCAAAGTAATTGGAAAATATCAGTACGTTGGGGGTTAAATTCAGTTCTGAAAACAAGCCTTTTACAATCCGGTGCCCACCAAATAAGGATGAAATGAGGACTACTATTTTTGTGGAACTCAAACACGATTTAGGTAAAGCCAATAGAACCGCTGAATAAGCATGAGATGGGGTGCCCAGAACCAACGTATCCCATTGTCCGCTTACATCGCGTAAATCTTCAAAAACCGCATCAAATATCACCTGCCCAGCCATTCGCTTCAAAGAGGATTTGGCAGCGAAAATATGCGCAATACGTTCGTTGTGTAAGCTTTCGAACATCGGCTGCCAGCGCTCTGATGAGCGGTTTACTAACCCAAGTTGCTCGCACTGGTTTCTGATGATTTTTGCTGTCTGAAATGCGGCTGGCCCTGTGCCAACGATTAACACTTTTCCTAATGAAAGAGTCATTTTGCGCGCTCCATCAAGACGGTGTCATATATCGCTGCATCGTTATGGATCTGTTGTGTTTCCCACCCATCCATTAGGTTTGGGTTGAAAGGGTAATTGAAGGCGGACTTTAAACCATTACCGAATCGAACTAATACTCGGTGAGAGTGGTTAAGATGAGGTCTAAGCTGTCTGAGTTGTTCCCATTTATGTTCCACTAAAGAGGCTACTACAACATGAGTTGGCCGGAAAGAGGCAAACTCAGTGATTAGATCTTTGCAGCTAAAAGTGGTTGACAAGTTGAGTTGGTTGGCCATTTTCACTGCCTGCTCATCAAGATCTATACCGTGCACGAGAGCGCCTGTGCTCTGAGATATAGTGAAAGCAGAAACCGGATAGGACCCTGAGCCAATAAACAGGACTCGAGAGTTGCTTTCAATTCCTGCTTTTTTTAGTTCAATTTTTGTGTTTTCAGAAAGTTGGTATAAATATTCGCTGATGTCGATTTGATGCTCTCTGGCACACTGAGACTGATGTTTTTCCAATAAACACAGAGCTTTTACAGCAGTTTCACGAAGCTGCTTGATTAAACGATCGTACTCAGGGGTCATATCAAAATCATCGCTAATGGTTTTAAAATTTTCTTGCAAAATCCAAGCGCAAAACTCATCAATTTTTTCTTGCAAAAGGACAAAACATTCACAATTTTCAAGGCTGTAATGAGTCAGGGTTTGAATTTGAGATTCAAACGTGGATAGAGAAACTAATAAGTGATATTGCCTTTTATTCATTGCCATAAGAATGCCTAATCTGTTTTAAGGGCTCGAACTGGGGTGACGTGGGTATGTCCATGAACGCAACAACCTACGTCCACATGAATCTGATAGATTTTCCCCAGCCTTTCAGAATCGAGCACGTCTTCTGGTTTACCGCAATATTGAACTTCACCATCATTCATTAAGAGAAGATGGTCGCAGTATCGAGCAGCGAGAGAGAGGTCGTGTAGGACCGCAATTGTGATGATATTTTTGGCTCGGGTATATTGACGAACAAGGTCTAAAATTTGGACTTGATGCTTGAGATCTAAGGCGCTTGTTGGTTCATCTAAGAGCAATACCTTGGGCTCAGCAACAAGAGATTGCGCCAGTGAAACCAGCTGTTGCTGACCACCGCTTAGTTGAGAAAACTGTCTAAGGGCGAGATTTCTCAAACCTAGATAATCAAGGATGGCGTCTGCTTTTTGTTCTTGTTCACATGTGATGTTCCAGCTCAGTTGATGAACCAAGCCCAGTAAGACAAACTCAATAACCGTTAATTGACAGGGAGATTTGTTGAGTTGACATAGGTACGAGAAGGATTGTAGCGGTAATCTCAGCCCGTCCTCCCCACTTGAATTAATCTTCCCATCAGAAGGAATGATGCCCATGATAGCTTTGAGCAATGTCGTTTTTCCTGCGCCATTGGGCCCTAAAATGGCGGTAAATTTGCCACCCAAAAAGTGGGCATCTACCTTCTTTAAAACGAGTTTTCTTCCAATTGGAACGGCAAGATTTTCTATTGAAAGCGACGTCATTAGATAAACCTCCTGCTTATCAGAAAATAAAGAAGGATCGGCACACCGACTAAGGAGGTGACGATACCAATTGGTATGATAGTGCCTGGGACAATCAACTTAGCAACAAGAGACGAGGTACATAAAAGCAACGCTCCCATTAATGCCGCCAAAGGTAAGTAGAAACGCTGATCTTCGCCTATTAGCATTCTTGCTAGGTGAGGAGCAACCAAACCAATGAAACCAATGGTTCCGACAAACGACACTGCTCCTGCAGTTAATAAGGAACACAGTAAAAACATCTGTAGTCTTAACTTGCTGGTCTTTATTCCCAAGGCGAGTGCACGCTCTTCGCCTAAAGTGAGGGCGGTGAGTGCCCATACCTTAGATAACGCAAAGACCAAACCGAACAGGAAAACGGCTCCTGAAACAAAGAAGGACAACCAACTCGCCTTCAGTAGACTGCCAAATAACCAAAAAACAATTTGCTGCAGCACTTCTGGTGATGCCAAATATTGAATTAATGACTGTAAAGCCTGGAAAAAGAAGAGAACGACAATACCTGCCAAAATCAGGATTTTTGCGTCCATATGTCGGCTGCGACCAATTATATAGATCGCCATACTCGCTAATCCAGATGTCAAGAAAGCGGCAAACGGCACGCCTAACCAATGCAAACCAAATACTGAAAAACCGGTTAAAAAAGCTATGGCTGCACCAAATCCAGCAGCAGCAGAGATACCAAGGGTATACGGACTGGCAAGTGGGTTGGCTAAGAGGGTTTGCATTAGACCGCCAGCGAGGCCGAGTGAGGCGCCAACCATAAGACAGGTGAGAGTGATGGGTAACCGAAGTTGCCAGACAATAAGTGTTGATAAGCTGTCACCAGAGGGACCACCTAGGAGGGCTTCAACAACTTGTTCAATGCCTAGCCACGATGAGCCAGTACCAAGATCGAATAAAGCGGAAAAACTCGTTGCCAGAAAAGCGCCTAGCAAAATCTTAATTCTTTGCTTCTGCATTCTTTGATAAATAGCGCCGCTGGAATGATTCAGGTCAGACGATGCTTTCATGCTTTCATTCATGAGTTACGCCCACCTGAATCATGAAAGTGCCTTTGAGCGCTTGCGGCATGTAGTTCCTAAAAAATTCTTGGTGCAATTTCTTAGGTTCAATATCTTTAAATGCTTCTGGGTAAATAGACTTTGCTAGATACAACAAGAAAACGTGGTCGTAAATAGTACGTGTTCCTGAGTGGTATATACCGTAGACGTCACCATTTTTAACTGCCGTCAGTTGATTCCAGCCAGCACGATTTAGGTAGGGGCGGTATCTAGTTTGCGCTTCTTCCATTGTGCTGTTGAAACCAAGCAGGGCGCTGTCGTTATGTTTAACCCAGTGAGCACCGGATATAAAGATCACTTCTGGATCTTGACTCAAGATATATTCAGGCGTTAGGTGGGCAGAACCTTCAAACATCCCATGGGCAAGGTTATCGGCCCCCGCCATTGTCAAAAGGTTGCCCCACATTGTCGTCGAGTAAGATTTACCGTATTCATTTGGTCCACCTGTACCTGCTTCCACATACACACGGCGTGCCGTGTGGTTTTCCAGATGCCTCGTAACACGTTGTTTAACCATGTTTACTGTGTTTTCGTATTCCGTTGCAATCGATGAAGCGCGTCCTTCTGTCCCCATTACTCTGCCTATAACACGTGTGCTAATGACGTGTTTTTCAAGCGTTTGAGCATTGAAGTCTACAACGACAACTCTGATACCATTCTTTTCAAGTATTTCAACTTTTTCACCAAGGGATTGATATTGCCACGCCGCAAGAAGTGCAACATCAGGTTTAGTTAACAAGAGTTTTTCGAAATCAAAAGTACCTGTATAAAGAGAACCTGAATCAATAATCGTTTCTAACTCAGGAATGATTTTTTTATAGGTGGTCCATTGAGATTGACGGTAATCTTTCCAAGAGTGTCTTGGGAAAATAGCCACTTTTTTGTAAGCATCTGGTCCAGCGATCGCTAGGTAATCCTCAAAATAAAAACCTAGGAAAATTTTTTCTGCCGGCTTTTCTAAAGAGATGTTTCTACCGAGCACGTCTTTGAACTGAAGAGCTGTAGAAGCAGAGGCCATGTCACCCAAAGCCAAAGTTGCCAAAAAAAGTGCTTTTACTTTTAAAAGGTGTCCTTTCATTCCCTCGACCTCAAATAGAACACTAATTGTTATAATGTAACAATGGTTCTAGGGTTGAAAAGATATATATTTATTATTTATATCTATTAAATATAAATAATAAAGCTAGGTGGATTTGTTGTTGCGTAATTCAATGGAACTAAATCAAGAACCTACGATATGAGCAGCTACGTCCACTCTCTCTCGT
>NZ_JBFRVX010000303.1:0-1909 GCF_041475345.1 Vibrio sp. 10N.222.48.A3
CTAACCATTTGTTGAACTTCTTGTTCAGAACAGCTTCAGTGTCATTCTTCAAACCTCGGCTACTACGTCCATTTTGCGAATCCAAACTCACAAGAGTGTCATAGTCAACACTGCTACTTTGATCTAAACCAGACATATCTTTAACGAACTTCTTCGCGCCTGACAATGTCCACTGTTGATTTTGAGCAGAAACCCAATCTTTGCCTTTGCCCGAATTTGCTATACCTTGCAGAACTCCAGAAATACGAGCGGCCCCATCAAACGGGTTAACAAGTGGTGGGGTTGGGATCGATTTATCCAGCATCACAATCAAATCATTGCTTCGTCCTAAGTTGAAGCTCACGTTGCGATTTCCGATAAACATCTGCGCACCTTCCAGAGCCTGATAGCCACCGATATCGAAGCTGTGTTTGCTCTGACCATTACCGATATGAACCATCACATTGTTATCACCAAATGCCAATGACTTAAAGCCACCAGTGCCCACTTTAATGCTAACGTTAGATGTGCCCCAATTCACCGCGGTAAACTCGCCATCGCCCACATTCACTTGGATGTTCCCAGAGTAGCTGAGCTGATTGCTGTTTCCTGAAGTTGAGGAGGTTCCTTGATTTATTTTTCTTTTTTCTGGTGCCTCAAAAACATTGTTGTTTTCACCAATAGCCCCACGGACAGACTCGTCCGTCTTGCTCATACCAACGTGAGAAAGATTAATGTTTCCTTCAGCAATGCCATTTCGAATACGCTCTTCTTTCGTCGTCACTTCACCTTGAGCATCCAAACTAAATGTAACTTTGTGTTGTGGCGCTTTTTGTACCCAGTCGCCATTAGCATCACGAGTGTGTTTACGACCAGTTGAGTCAACCGCAACCTCTGAGCTCCGGACTGAAACATCGCTACGAATTCCATTTATATCCATCGCTTTAATAAGCTGCTTACCAAAGCCTTTCTGTTTGTCATCACTAATTAAAGAACAGCCCACGACGCTAATATGATCAGGTTGAGTGGTGATGCTTCCTGATCCACTGAAGGCTTGATTCAATTTAGCAAGCTTGACTGCTAATTCATCAGCACTATAACCACTCATGCGCATATTATTGTTTTCTGAATCACCACGGCCATGACCAACTAATTGCCATCTAACCTTTCCATCAAGCTTCGAGGGGTCACCAAACACCACTCGATAGTTTCCGTCTGAATCAAGTTGAACTACCACACTCTTATCAGGATGTTTACCTGCTAAGTTCCCCGCAGCTTTAGCCACCACAGGGTCGTTCTCCATTTGAACAATAACTTGTCCATCAAATCGAGTTTCCCCGCCACCCGTTTGAGGTAGAACTTCAACACGCTTCCAACTATCAACATGTTTATTATTAACATGACCGTCCTCTCCACTTAAGGAGCTAGTGAAAACAATCTTTGGTTTATTCACGACATCTTCGTAAACAGCACGTAGACTCACATCATCCTTCTCAATCTTGAATTGGTTCGTTTCACTCACTTTAAGTGCCGGTAAACCTAAACGATGGGTAATGCCAGGAACAAACCCTTCAATGCCTTTGTGAGATTGCAAATGTGCTCTCCCATAGATAGCAACAAATTTTTCACCCGCTGGCAATTTTTGCAACGTGTCTACCGCTATATTATTTGCAGCTCCAGCCCGATACATCAACCCATGCTCTGTCCCTTGAATGTTAGGGCGAGCCGTAATATTCGCATCAAGAGCAACAATGCGCATACCATTTGAACGTGCATTTTCAAACAAAGTAACGTCTATATGCTTAGTTTTGAGCATTGCACTTAATTCATTGGACATCACACCAGTAGCCAGATAATTGTCAATCAGTGGCTGCGCAAGATCCGAACGCAGGTGCTCTAGACCAATGACAGTGATACCTTGCTTCTTGAG
>NZ_JBFRVX010000304.1:0-3287 GCF_041475345.1 Vibrio sp. 10N.222.48.A3
GGCTACGATGTGTATTACGAACCGCAATCGGCTGAAACTCACGCTCGCTTCATTGAAGGCATGCAACAAGCCACCAAAATGGCAGAACGTGCAGGCATCATGTTAGGTGTAGAGATCATGGATACTCCGTACCTCAATTCATTAAGTAAGTTTGAAGTGCTTAAGCGCGAGATCCCATCACCTTACTTCATGGCTTACCCAGATGTCGGTAATATTTCTGGTTGGAACTACGACGTGTGTACCGAACTAAAGCTAAGCCGTGATCACCTAGTACAAGTCCACCTTAAAGACACGCTACGAGTTTCAGAGACCTGTAAAGGTCAGTTCAGAGATCTGGTGATTGGTGAAGGCCAAGTCGACTTCCCAGCTATTTTCAAAACACTCGCTGAAATTGATTACAGCGCGCCATTAGTGATTGAAATGTGGGCTCAAAATGACAACTGGTTCGAAGATATCAAACAAGCAAAAGCAACGTTGAAATCTATCGCTAACCAATCTGGCTTTGAACTGTAAGGAAACGACCATGACAATTTTTCGCACCGCTTTTTTTGAAGCCGATTTAACTGAAGAACAAAAGCAAGACTTCTACCAATACATGGAAAACGAAGTCGCGCCTATTATTCGCACATTCCCGAACAACCAAGGGTTAACGCTGAATAAGCCTGAAGCGATTGAAGCTGAAAGCCATAAAAACCTACTGCTGATGATGCAGCACAGTTACGAGAACGAGTCAGCAATGGCTGCTGCTTTAGATTCTGAGCAACGAATCAAAAGTATGCATGCGACCAAAGTGATTATTGAGAAATACAACATTCATGTTCATCACATCAATTTCGTTCGTGATTAACAGCTTAATAGGCAATACACCGTAAAGTCTCAATCGAAAAGCAGAAGATCATCTTCTGCTTTTTTTATCGCTATCAATAAGGAATCACTATGAGAGTATTCCCGTTAAAAGATGCCCCACTGGTCTTACTGTCTCTGATATTTTTTATCTGGGGTTTAATTACCGTTTCAAGTAACTCGCTAATTCCACATTACAAAGAAGCTTTCTCTCTCGACTATAAAATGGCGATGCTATTTCCCATGGCCTTCTTTATCACCCGAATTACGGTGTCGCTTCCAACGTCATTTGTCATGGCAAAAATTGGCTATAGAACTACGCTGAAGTTCTGCTTGATATGGTGCCTTCTGGGCTGTCTAGCCATGGCATATTTAGTGCGAGGAGAAGAGCTTGTTCCAACACTCATTGGGATCTTATTGATGGCCTCAGGTGTGTCAGCAATTCAAGTAGTGAGTTCACCTTACGTATCACTTCTCTCGACACCCGATAAGAGTGTTATACGTCAAAGTGTGGCAACAGCATCTAACTCCGTTGGCACTGTGCTTGGTCCGCTAGTGCTTACCGCTGTCATTCTCGTGGCTACAAGTTTTAACGTCGACAACACCGCCCATCAAGTTTCGTATCTGTTCTTATTCATCGCCCTGTTCTTTTTCGGCTTACTGGTATTTTTTAGCAAAATGACGCTTCCAGATATCAAACCAAAACAGATGACTGGCTTTTGGCGAGGGTTAAGGCTTCTAATTAAAAATCAGCAGTTTATGAAATTAGCGTTGGTACTGTTGCTGTACATCGGTGTAGAGGTCAGTTTTGGTACTTTTACTATTGTGTATCTTGCCGACCAGCAATATGGCGACCTTGGTTTGGTCTTCGCAACACAGATCATCGCTCTTTATTGGGTATTAATGTTTGTTGGAAGAGTGTTATTCGCCAAGTTTGGAAACACTGTAAACAAGCACTATCTCTTCTCACTGTCTTGCGTTATTGCAGCTTTGATTAGTGCCGTTGCGGTCTATCAAAATTATGTTTGGATTGGCTATTTGATGCTTGTCGTAGGGTTATGTAATTCAGCACTCTACCCTATCATTTACGCACAAGCGCTACATGCATCAGGTAAGCAAAACTCACAAGGGGCAGCAATTCTCATTATGTGTTCAATTGGAGGGGTTGTTTTACCATTCGTACAGGCGAGTTTGATTGATGAGCTTTCGCTGAGTACGAGTTATATTGCGCCCGCATTAGCGTATGTATTAATGATGGTTTTGTACTGGTCTAGTTTAAAGCATCGTGTTTAAACTGTTGGTTTAGATAGGTAACTTGGTTTAGTCAATCACTTGATTCAGTAACTAAGTCGATGACTAGAAAGTCGGCCTGATTGGCCTAAAAGTCAGGGTGGAGAAAGGGAAGGTGGAATGGGGAAGGTAAATAAATTTAGTGCTTCTGACGTTAGTTTGAATCAGTGAGTGGCTAATCACCACCACTGATCACACTTAACGCGGGTTATTTAAGAAATTAAACCCAAGCAGAAGCAACAAGTAGGATAATTGCACCCATGATAACGGTAGACTTAGCAAAAAATAGAACTTCATTCATTACTGAAGGTTTTGCTAGTGATGCGTTGTTTTCATTTGTGATTACTGTAGCGTTCATACTGTGTTCTCATCGTTGTGTGATCTAAGGTAAATTTTGCGCCGTTATGTGACCAAAGTCAATAATAACTGTAGTTTTATTACACAATGAAAAATCTATAACTGAAGAGAACTCCAACAACGCAACCTCCCCTGACTCCACGTAGTTTTCCATTAAATCAACATCTATTAGATACAAAAAAGCCCGAAGCCTGATCTACAGAATACTTCGAGCCTTTATACAGCAGTCGATACTCGACTTAATTCAATTGAGCTAACTCCGCTCGCATTGAATCGATAGCTTGTTGATAATCTTCACTATCAAAAATAGCAGAGCCCGCAACGAACATATCGGCACCCGCTTCAGCAATCTCTTTTATGTTGTTAACTTTCACACCACCGTCGACTTCTAAACGAATATTTCGGCCTGATTCATTAATGCGCGATCTGATTGAACGCAGCTTAGTTT
This sequence comes from Vibrio sp. 10N.222.48.A3, assembly GCF_041475345.1. Taxonomy (NCBI): domain Bacteria; kingdom Pseudomonadati; phylum Pseudomonadota; class Gammaproteobacteria; order Vibrionales; family Vibrionaceae; genus Vibrio; species Vibrio sp. 10N.222.48.A3. Next base: position 2,939 of record NZ_JBFRVX010000304.1, read on the forward strand.
CAGAGCTCAGGTCCGCTACCCACTTCCAAACCATTCGCTGGAACAAATTTAGTTATCTGCCCGTTTTCAACCATGTAGCAATCCATGCCTGCCGATGTCGCTGCGTGCTGGCCTATAATCGTATCTTCAAACACCACACAATCGCTCGGTTCAAGCTCTAACTGGCTAGCGACTTTCAGAAAAGTATCCGGGTTAGGTTTGTGATTTTCTACGTCATCTGAAGTCACAATCGTACGTATCATTGATGGGATATCGGTCGTCTTTAAAATCGCCCTTGCATGCTTGGCTTGAGCACCAGTGCCGATGCCTATCTTTTTCAACTGATACTGTTGCTGTAAGAGTGCATAGG
>NZ_JBFRVX010000305.1:0-679 GCF_041475345.1 Vibrio sp. 10N.222.48.A3
AAATAATCGCGCCGAAGAATGCCATCGAATAGGTTTTAGGGTTGGTCGCAATATTAGCCGCGATTTGCTCGACAGAAAGCCCCTGATCGCCGCTGATACTCCAAGCCACGCCAAAAAACGCTAAGACGATACTTGGATAAACCAACCAGTTAATCTTTTTGTCACTCAGCAGTACCGCAAACAACACCGTTAGTGCAGGCCATAGATAGTTGATAACGGCCATTTCTAAGGCTTGATGTCGGCTATTTGCCATTCCTAAAGCCAGAGCTAGGAAGATCTCGTAGCACACGAATAAGGCACCACCGATCAACAAATACGATTTGGAGAAGCGCGACAGCTTAGGTAACCCCATAACACAGACTAACAACAGTGAGCTCACCGTATAAAGACTGGCGGCACCACCAATTGGGCCCAGTTGTTCTGACACACTACGAGACAATGCAATTAAGCAGCTCCATAGTAAAATGGCAGCAATGCCGTAGCAGCTATGGCGATGAGATTTCAGCACGCCTCTTCCTTCTTTTTATTGTAATTAGGTAATCAAAGCGAGCTTAAGCAAAGGTAGGCTTAAACACCACTATCGATAAGTTGCAGTAAGTAAAAATAAGTAGCCGAGCACATAACTGTACTCGGCTATCCATCATTTACTCAAAAATCTAAAAGCAATTAGCAATTAGCA
>NZ_JBFRVX010000305.1:1308-13702 GCF_041475345.1 Vibrio sp. 10N.222.48.A3
ATTAGCAATTAGCAATTATGCCAACAAAAGTGCTTGCAGGTCAGCCAGAGACTTAACCTGATAATGAGGGTTAATTCCTGCTGGCGTCGCTTTCTCTTGGCTGTTCAACCAACAGGTCTCAATACCAAAATCCAAGCCACCTAAAATATCAGAGTGTGGGTTGTCCCCGACCATCAATACTCTTTGCTTTGATGGCAATCCAATCAGCTTGTGCGCATGCTCAAAAATTTCCGCGTCTGGTTTAGCGACACCGACTTCCTCAGAAATGATCACATGGTCAAAGTAGTCTGTCATTCCTGTTCGTTCCAAACGGATTGACTGCAGCTCTGTGAAACCATTGGTGATGATGCCCATGTTCACTTTGCCTTGTAACGACTCCATCAACTCTTTTGCACCAGGAAGCAGAGAACAGATGTCTGCCATTGCGGCTAAAAACGCACTGTTTAGTGCTGCCGTGGTTGTCTCTAACTTTGTTGCCCAGCTTTCAAAACGCGCGTGCTTCAGTTGTGCAGCCGTAATACGGCCATCTTGGTAATCGACCCATAACGGCAAATTAACCTCTTGATACACTGAATAATCCTGTTCGCTAAAGTCCACGCCAAAACGGGAGAACATCAGCTTCATTCCTTGAAAAGCATCAAAGTGGAACAAGGTTTCATCTGCATCAAAGAATATCCAATCGTACTTCATTTTATGTCCTATTATTCGCGCGGTTGAGCAGTGCTTGTATTTATTTTCTCGTTGCCTCAAAGGCCAGATGTGCATTCTACTATCAATTTTGTGAGCCTGAATATAGTTCTAAGAATTTATAGAAAACAAGCAACAAGTCATGATGTATCGCAAATTTTGCCACATATTAAACCAATACCATACAAGAAATACACTTAAGTACCGGGAGGTACCATGAAGCACTTCTTACCGTCATCCGTCATGCTCACCCCATTCCTTGTTAAGTATTATGATGAACAACCAGAAGACACCTCTGACGCCTTAGATACCGATGAGTCTCAGCAACCTCAAATTGAAGCTAACGATGACTCACGCAAACCATCGACACAAACTGAACTTGAACCGACGTTGAGTGAATAGCCTTTACTTTCATGGTCATGGAACGTAATTCTGTTATTAAATCAATCAATAGTTCGCTTTCCATTACTGACAATAAACACATAAGAAAACCATAAAAACGATTGCTATATGAGCCCTATCACAACACATAATCACAAAGTGGTAGTTCGGAATCAAAGTTGTTCCAGATCAATGGTCGACCAGTTGATTGCCGACAACATGTAGGAAATTAAAAAATCATAATTAACGGAGTTTTCCAATGTCTACTGCATTTTACATCCCTACAATCAACTTCATGGGTACTGGCTGTTTGAAAGATGCTGCTGATAGCATTCAGTCTCAAGGCTTCAAAAAAGGTCTGATCGTAACGGATAAGATCCTTAACCAAATTGGCGTGGTTAAACAGGTACAAGACCTACTTAGCCAACGTGGCGTAGACGCAGTTGTATTCGACGGTACTCAACCAAACCCAACCATCACTAACGTGAACGATGGTCTTGAGTTACTAACTGACAACGATTGTGATTTCGTTGTTTCACTAGGTGGCGGTTCGCCACATGACTGTGCAAAAGGTATCGCTCTGGTTGCCTCTAATGGCGGCAAGATTGCAGATTACGAAGGCGTAGACCAGTCTGAAAAGCCAATGATGCCTCTAATTGCTATCAACACAACAGCAGGTACAGCTTCTGAAATGACGCGTTTCTGCATCATTACTGACGAAGCTCGTCACATTAAGATGGCTATCGTTGATAAGCACACAACACCGCTTATCTCAGTAAACGATCCTGAGTTGATGCTTGCTAAACCTGCATCACTAACGGCAGCAACAGGCATGGATGCGTTGACACACGCAATCGAAGCTTACGTTTCAATCGCAGCAACGCCAATCACAGACGCAGTTGCGATTAAAGCAATCGAACTTGTGCAAGCACATCTAAGAACAGCAGTAGCGCACGGTGAAGACATTGAAGCTCGCGAGCAAATGGCTTACGCACAGTTCATGGCGGGGATGGCATTCAACAACGCTTCTCTTGGCTATGTTCATGCAATGGCGCACCAACTGGGTGGTTTCTACGACCTTCCACACGGTGTATGTAACGCTATCTTGCTACCACACGTTCAACGTTACAACGCGCAAGTTTGTCCAGAGCGTCTACGTGATGTTGCAAAAGCGATGGGTGTGAATGTTGAAGGTATGACAGCAGAACAAGGCGCAGAAGCAGCTATCAACGCGATTGTTCAACTAGCAAATGACGTGAACATCCCAACAGGTATCGCTCAACTTGGTGCTAAATTGGAAGACATCCCGACTCTGTCTGACAACGCACTAAAAGATGCTTGTGGTTTCACTAACCCTAAACAAGCGACTCACGAAGAAATCTCAGCGATCTTCGAAGCGGCAATGTAATCTAGCGACAAGTTATTCGAGCTAGAAACACGCGGCTCTTGCTAAAAACAAATAGCTAACACAAACGGGCTCACCTTCTGAGCCCGTTTTTTTATCTTCCTGTCTCTTTCAATTCTTTGCCTTCATAGCCAACCAAGAACGACGAATCACTAGCTACTCACCACTAAAAAGTCGCATTGTTGCGATCGCTTGGTTATAGTCAAACTATTGATATATAGAATGACAAACAGGTTCCATTGAGTCGTTGGATAGTTAGCACCTCATTATTAGCTTCACTCGTTGTCCACTCCGCTCAAGCAGAGGAACAAAATGGGTGCCACAGTCAGCCGCTAGAAGACGCCCCTGTCGAAAAAGCCTACCACTACCTAAACAGTAAATTTTGCCAACCCGCATTATGGTTTGACAGTTTCTTTGTCGATGACCGCATTACCGAAGATGCTCGAGCGGGCACTTCTGTCCGTTGGTACAACGATTTTATTTACTCAGAAGGTGGTGACGTCGACTACTCAACCAAGCTCAACGCACGTTTACATCTTCCCTTTGCGAGTAAGCGCTTAAAATTAATCTACGAATCTGTCAGCGATGAAGAGTTCTTTGATTTCTTTCCACAAGATTCAGAGGAATTAGAGAGCGCACTCGGCCTTCGTTACGATGCTTATGCGAAGGGTTACAGTAGCTTCAATATTAAAGCGACACTGCGTCCGCGTATTGAAGCTCGTTATCGCTTTACCTACCCTCTCACTACCGATGCCGTATTCAGGCTGACCCAACGTGTGTATCAAGAAAAGCAAGAAACTGGCGAGATCACCGATATCGATTTTGATCTTTCTTTGAGTGATGACTTCTTAGCGCGATGGTCGAACTTTGCAGGTTATAACGACGACCTTAAAGGCTGGGAGTACGGTACGGGGCTAACTTTGTATCACTATCTTTCTCAAGACCAAGCTCTACAATACAGCGCGACGATTGCAGCAACCAGCGAGCCGTATAACCACTACGAATATTCACAAGTGTCGATAACCTACCGAGAAAACGTTTGGAAAGAGTGGCTGTTCTACGAATTGATTCCGCGCTATCAATGGGAACGAGAGCCCCATGAGAAACACACCGAAGAGGCCAACATCACCCTACGGCTTGAAGTCCTATTCAATAATGTCTAGCTCAACAACGCCTAGTTAGTATTTATGAGATGAGCATCGTGAGATAAAAACATGGACACAAAAAAAGCACATCATGTGATGTGCTTTTTCAGTTCTATATAAGGCTTAAGCTGTAGTCTTAACCCTTGTAGTTTCTTACTCGTGCCGCTTCTGCTTCACGCTTGTCGACAACGGTTTTACCGATTGGCGCCAATGAGATAACCGCGAGCTTAAGGTGCTGAATCGCAAACGGAATACCGATGATGGTAATGAAACACGCTACTGCTGACATGATGTGACCAATCGCAAGCCAGATTCCCGCAAATAAGAACCAAATAACGTTACCAATCACACCTAGCGGGCTCGTGCCAATGTCCATTTCATTGGTCAGTTCATCGCGTGAAATCGCTTCCTGACCAAATGGAAAGAATGAGAAGTTACCCATAACAAAACACGCTCTACCCCATGGAATACCAACGATGGTTAGGAATGCGAGCAGTCCGAAGAACCACCAAGCTAGTCCCATAAATACGCCACCGAACAGAAACCAAATGATGTTTCCTATTGTTTTCATTCTGTATTCTCCAAATCTTTGAATGCTGTTTATTTCATATGCCGAGTAAGGCAATGCTTGTTGTAATAGGTTCATTATTGTTGAACCTTTATGAACCGTTTATGAATCACTTACATTTTATGTGATTGATACACACCACGGTTCTCTATATCCGCATAGGGCTCAACCCATTTATTTGATACCATTCAGCTCTAACCTAAGCGCAGACTCAACAACGAATTTAAGGCCGAACCTATGAACAATACAGAGCAACCTAAAAAGAAAATGAAAAATTGGGTGCCAATCCTCTTCTTCGGGCTTCTCAGTACGGTTCCAGTGTTCATGTTCTTAGTCGACGTGTACATCAACCAGTATATGTGACAGAGCCCGCCGGCCTAGCTGCATAAATGGATACCGGACCGATTTCCTGTATCCATTTCCATTAGATCCGTTCTTCTGCAGTCAGCTCTTCTGTAATCAAATCAACTTTTCCGTAATCAAATCAGCTCTTCGTTAATAAAATCAAGAATGTCGATCAGCTCATGATCAGGCAGATTCAGTAAGTTATCACCCACATACCATTCAATCTTACATTGGTTTGGCAATTCGCTGATCGCTGGATTTCCTATCCAAACCTTGTGTTTCTTCGCTATGTTGTCTCTCACAATAATGCCGTCTTCGTAGCTCACAGGTAAATAGAGGTGAAGCATGTTGACCTGCGGTTGTTGCGGGTTAATCGTAAACTGAGGGTAATCTTGTAGGATTTGATAGATTTGCTTAGTACGCTCATACAATGCTGGCATCAACTCAATCCGTTGATCAAACTGCATTGCTGCCGAAACTACGTAAGGCGTGCGATGATAAACATTTCCGCCCTGACGCTTCATCCATGCTGAAGCTTTTGCTACGAAAGCCTTATCACCTAGTAGGAGTGACCCCCCAAGACCATTTAACCCTTTATAGAGCGAAACATAAGCTGTATCGAACCCCTTAGCAATCTCGCTATATGGCTTTTGATAATACGCGCCACACTCCCACAAACGAGCACCATCCATATGCAGATGAATCGATTGTTCTTTGCAGTACTGCTTTATCGCTTCAAGCTCTCCCCACTCAGGCAGCTGACCACCAATCTCTCGCATCGGTAGTTCATACAATGCCGCGGCAATCTCATCAGGCCAAGCCTTTAAGTCGTCGACATTCCAAGTGCGAAATACATTACCAACCGGAAGTATATTGAAACGGTTCTGGAGCTGATACCCTTGGCGTTCATGGCGCATAATATGGCTGGATTCGTGCATCGCCACCAAAGGATTTCTTTTTTCTTGGCAAGCAATCTCTAACGCTGTCGGTTGATTCATTGTGCCAGTAATCACAAACACGGCGGCTTCATAGCCGAGAAAATCAGCCACTTTGCTTTCAAAACTCTCAATAAAATCGCCATCACCGTAGGTGTCGTGCGCCACATCATGTGTTTCGCACCATTCAGCCATTTGCGCGAAGGTTTGTGCTGGTGTTGGATCGAAGTGACCAGAAAGCAGCAAATTACATTGTTGACGCAAGTCCGTGCTCATACCTTTTCCTTTATTCATTGTCGTTCTATGTAGGGTGATTGAATTATTTACGTTAGCCTTCAACGGTGACATAAAGTGCACCTCTTCGCTTTTATTATTAGCGAATAATTAGTTTTACGCAGTCATCGGCTGCGTGTGCCGGAAATACTCAAATTGACGGGTGTTTTATATAATTAAGTCCCTAAAAACACGTGCATCTAACTAGATAAGTATGGGCTAATTCGTTGTTGTTCAACCATTCTTCTATTATTGTATATCTATAATTCCAATAAATATTATTCGTTAATGGACAAAGAGGGCTATATGTCGAAAAATCGAGTCTTGGTGCTATTCGCCCACCCTTCTCAGCATCGCTCTGAAGCGAACAAACCCTTATTTGAGCAAGCCAAGCGTATTGAAGGCGTCACCTGTGTCGATCTTTATGCTGAATACCCGACCTTCAAGATCAATATCGATCGTGAACAGAAACGCCTGTTGGACCATGACATCATCATTTTTCAGTTCCCACTATATTGGTACTCAACACCCGCGATTCTTAAAGAATGGCAAGACCTCGTCCTAGAATACGGATTTGCTTACGGCACCGACGGTAATGAACTGCAAGGTAAGAGCTTGTTATGCAGTATCACCGCTGGCGGCAAAAAAGAGGCTTATCAAACTGACGGTTATAACCACTTCACCATCCGTGAACTGCTTCACCCAATCGAACAAACGGCGTCTTTGTGCGGCATGAACTACTTGGCTCCATTGGCTTTGTTTGGTTCACGTACTGCGTTAGAAGAAGGCCGAATTCAAGATCATGTAAATAGCTACAAATCGCTTTTAGAGGCTTTTGTTGCGGGCGAAGTCGATCTTAAAAAGGCAAGCAAGGCTGAAAAGCTAAACCATTATGTCGATGAAATGATGAGCAGAGGTTAGATCATGACAGGATATTTTCTACAAGCATTTATCTATTTGCTCGCGGCAGTCATCGCCGTCCCTATCGCCAAAAGGCTTGGCCTCGGCTCTGTGCTTGGTTACCTGATTGCCGGTGTGGTGATTGGCCCAATCATCGGCTTAGTGGGTGAAGAGACCACGACCATTCAACACTTTGCCGAATTCGGTGTAGTAATGATGCTGTTCTTGGTCGGGCTTGAGCTTGAGCCGAAGATGCTTTGGGCAATGAGAAACCGCCTGATGGGGCTCGGCGGCCTACAAGTCGGTGGCACAACGGCCATAGTCATGGGGATTGCTCTGTTCTTCGGGCAACCTTGGACGATCGCGCTGACTATCGGTTTGATCTTCGCACTGTCATCTACCGCGATTGTTCTCCAAACCTTTAATGAGAAAGGGCTCTCCAAGACAGAAGGCGGCAAGAATGCTTTCTCGGTCTTACTGTTCCAAGATATCGCTGTCATTCCGATGCTGGCATTTATCCCTCTATTGGCATTGCCAGAATTAATCGAAGCTGCACAAAGCGCGGTCGCTTCGACTTCTGATCACCATGAAGAGTTGAGTCTTGTTGCTGGCCTACCCGGCTGGGCTTATGGCCTTGTGATCACAGCATCTATTGCGATTGTTGTGGTCGGCGGGCACTTCTTGAGTCGTCCACTGTTCCGCTTTGTGGCGAGCTCAGGCTTGCGAGAAATCTTTACTGCAACCGCACTGATGTTGGTTATTGGTATTGCTGCACTAATGAGCCTAGTCGGCCTCTCACCAGCTTTAGGAACCTTCCTTGCGGGTGTGGTATTGGCGAACAGTGAATTCCGCCACGAGCTTGAGTCTAATATAGACCCGTTTAAAGGGCTGCTACTTGGCTTGTTCTTCATTACGGTAGGTGCGGGCATCAACTTTGATGTTCTATTCAACGACTTTGGTTTGATCATTGGCCTCACTCTTGGCGTTATGCTACTTAAAGCCTTGGTGTTGTTTACATTGGCGCTGATCTTTAAAATCAAAAATAGTGACCGATGGTTGTTTACGTTGAGCTTGGCTCAAGCCGGTGAATTCGGTTTTGTACTACTTAGCTTCTCGGCTCAAAACCACGTATTGCCTGCTGATATAGTTCAAACTCTGTCGCTGGTTGTTGCCCTTTCAATGTTCCTAACTCCAGGCTTATTCATTCTATTTGATAAAGTGATACTTCCTCGTTACGAGCAAAAGTCTAACGACCGAGAAGCCGATACTATCGAAGAGAAAGGTACGGTGATCATTGCTGGTATTGGCCGATTCGGTCAAATCGTTAACCGCTTACTGGTGTCGAATGATGTCAATACTGTGGTTCTGGATCACCAAGCTAACCAAGTCGATTTGTTACGCTCCATCAATATCAAATCTTACTTTGGTGATGCAACTCGTCATGACTTATTGCATACCGCAGGAATCGAAGAAGCAGCAATGTTTGTCGTCGCTATCGACAACCAAGACTCAAGCGTTGAATTAGTGAAATACGTTAAACACACCTACCCTAATGTGAAAATCTTAGCGCGTGCATTCGACCGTGGTCACAGTTACCGCCTACGAGAAGCCGGTGCAGATTCTGTAATCTCAGAAACGTACCACTCGGCACTCGAAATGGGCTCAGAAGCTCTACGTTCTTTAGGGCACCATCCATTCTTCGTTGAACAGCAAAAATCAACGTATCAACGTGTTGAAAGCCGTAAGTCTGAAAAACTATACCAAGCTTGGTCTGACGCTGAAGAGAACCCACGTTACGACAACAACTACCGACAAATCTTCATTCACCTTGAAGAAGCAATGAAAGAAGACATGAAAAAAGACCGTTCAGACAAGCACTCTCGCTCAGAACGAGGTTGGACACCGCCACCGAAAGGCTATGCAGATGGCTTTGAGGAAGAACAAACCTAAGCAGAGCTCAAATTCGAGGTTAACAACCACTCAAAAAGCGGCTTTCGGGTCGCTTTTTCATTCTCTAAATACGAATAGCACGACCGATGAAGCCAAAACACGGAACCTAAATCAGATGAACCACGACATTTATGTGATCCAGTTATAATTTTCAATCTCAAGCTACCCGTCAAAAATGAATTCACTTTTTACATTTATAAAACATTACCTCCCCACATAAACCACACCATCAATGTGGGTATATATGCATTCTTTTAAGCCCTTCAGTCGTCGTTCTAATTCGTAGCGACCATTCTCTAACGTTTGAGTTACATTGCATATATCTAAACACGCCTCACAAGTCGCCACTAAAGCATTCACATCGCCAATAATTAACGCTCCGCACTCACAAATTCAAACCATAAAAATTAACACAAACGTTTCAAAGTATGTCTATCGTTACAATTTGTAACGAATACCAGTTGTCGGTATAGTCCTGCACTTCAAAAAGTGAGGCGGTTGCGCTCACCTTAAAGGAGATATAATAATGATTACTAATGATGCAGTAATAATGGGCATGTTAGCTGTTATTCTTGGCGGTGTTTTTATCACGGAAAGTAGCCAAAATAGCGCTCTGAAAAAATTCTACTCGTTCGTTCCGGGTCTATTGCTCTGTTACTTTGTTCCTTCTCTATTGAATAGTTTAGGCATCATCGATGCGTCAAACTCAAAGCTATACTTCGTTGCAAGTCGCTACCTATTACCGAGTGCACTCGTTCTTCTGATCATCTCAGCAGACCTTCGTAAAATATTTGGCCTTGGTTCTAAAGCCGTCATCATGTTCCTAACCGGTACTGTCGGCATTATCATTGGCGGGCCTTTAGCGATTCTAATTATCGACCAAGTTAACCCTGACCTTGTATCTGGCGATGTATGGCGCGGCCTTACAACAGTGGCTGGCTCTTGGATTGGCGGCGGTGCAAATCAAGCAGCAATGAAAGAAGTGTTCGAGGTTGATGACCAGTTATTCTCTGCAATGATTACGGTTGATGTTATCTGTGCGAACATTTGGATGGCCGTGTTACTTATCATGGCAGGTCGCCAAAAGAAGATTGATGCATGGTTAAAAGCTGACACATCATCTATCGAAGAGCTAAAAGAGACGGTTTCTAAATACCAAGAAGAGAACGCTCGCCCAACAACCACAACAGATCTAATGAAGATCACGGGAATTGCATTCGGTCTTACCGGTCTAGCTCACTTATTCAGTGACCTAATCGCACCTTGGATCTCGACCAACGCTCCAGAACTCGCGAAATACAGCCTTACATCAGGCTTCTTCTGGTTAATCGTTATGGTGACAACGTTCGCGCTCATCGCTTCATGCTTCAAATCTACACGCAGCCTTGAGCACAGCGGCGCGTCTAAAGTTGGTTCAGCGTTCATCTACATCCTAGTTGCAACCATCGGTATGCAAATGGATGTGACGGCTATCTTAGACAATCCAGGCTACTTCTTCATTGGTATCACATGGCTAACTATCCATGCCATTCTAATGATTGTGATGGCGAAGCTTATCCGTGCACCACTGTTCTTCATGGCTGTCGGTAGCCAAGCTAACGTTGGCGGCGCAGCATCGGCTCCTATCGTAGCAGCTGCATTCCACCCAGCTCTGGCGCCAGTAGGTATCCTAATGGCGGTACTTGGTTACGCACTCGGTACATACGGCGCTTACATCTGTGGCCTAATTATGCAGGCTGCGGCAGGTTAATAAGCCTCGAAATAAAAACGATATGGGCGACAGGACCTTTGATCATGTCGCTCTTTGTTATGTGCTTTTCTTGTCACAAGCGTTTCTAAAAGTGCAAACACATATCAAAGCGGGATAGACACAAAAAAGGCGACAGTAAAAACTGTCGCCTTTCTATTAAGCTTTCTTAAGTTAGCTTCCTAATTCAGAATTATTCCCAATCTAGGATTACTTTACCTGACATACCAGAGCGCATCATGTCGAAGCCTTTCTGGAAGTCATCCACTTTGTAGTGGTGAGTAATGATTGGTGTTAGATCTAGGCCAGACTGGATTAGTGAAGCCATTGTATACAACGATAAGAAAAGTTAATTTAAAACAGACACTTACCACAAAATAAAATTACTAATGGCGACAAACTGGCGACAAATTTTTCTCTCCAAGATAAAAATAAGGTCAACAATAAGCCTATTTCTCGTCTTACTTCCAATCCAGCTTCTTTGACCAAGCAAAAGAAATATATAATTAAAATAACTTTACGCTGCCCTCCGTCCCGTGTTTTTTTGACTTTCCACTCACCTTCGTAGTAAACCTTAAGGCCAGTAGCATCAATGGCTTGGTCCTGACTTGCTCCTCTCGTTTTAGTACTAAATGAGACCTCAACTTACTTTGCTCCACGACTGAGGCAGGTCTAATGCGGACAACTTAACGGAAAATTGGCTAGCCTAAATATTGAATAGATAAATCATTGTAAAGCCCCCAGTGGCATAGAGAAGACTCGCTTCACCATGAGCGGCAGTGTTAAACGCTAAATAACTAAACCGACGTGGTCTACCACGCCGGTTTTGCATGCTTTGGACCACCCGCTTATGGATTCCTCATCAATCCAAAGAGTCAGAGAACCACGTTTAATGAGTGCTCGGGTTGTATTGCTTCCATTTGGTTGTTTTGTAACGAGGCTTAGATATGAGGCTACGAGGAAAAGTGAGTGTTGCTGAACAGAGTGTAGGTTGTAGATTTAGTTCCCTCGAATTACGCAACAAAGCCGCTTGCATCATCAAAGTTATACATACCCTCCACAACACCCAGCGGTGTAACTTCTTGTGGAATGTCTGGAGGATGTGGATAAGAGTCCATATATGGATTATCCACATCCTCCTTTTTCCTTTTCATTCTCGGCTACCATCTCAGTTGCTTCGTCAACACCGAGCGCTGGATCTCAGCATTGTTTGACTCATCGTCAGAGTCCACATCTGATTGTTCTTATTCACGATCCTCAATTGCTTTTTAATCTTCCTTTTTAGCTAAATTGATAGGTTCTTCCTTCAAACCCGCTGACACTACAACTTCAGAATCACCAAGATAGGTAGACACCTCACCAGTAGCTTTATATTGCAAACGCAGGATTGGGGAAGTTATTAGGGGATCCGGCAGCGCCTAATACGTTTGTTATCAGTATTACATTTCGCTATTATTTGGCTGATTCAAGCCCACATCACATGACCACACTAATTTTTGTGACATATCTTTTGTAGAATAATTCATTGTCACCTTGCCTGTCTTTTTATCAAATTTCGTCAGTCCGACATAATCCTTAATATAAAGACTATTTTTTGTATTTGATATATTTACGCCGTCATTTGAACCATAACGCAACATAACCCAGCCACCAATTTCTATGGAATAATACATATCATCTTGGATTCGAAGCCAACCATCTCTCACATCCCCTTTTCCCAAATCACTTAGCAATGGGTTAATTGACGTCAACTCGCAGAACAAGCGTCGTTTCTCATCGTAATTCGCGCTATCCGCTGCATTTAAACTAAATGCCAATGGCAAAAGAAATAGAACTTTTTTCACTTATTTACCCTTAATACTTATAAAGAATGACATGGCTTCCCACTTCCGAGGCTCTGCCATAATTATGTGGTAACTAATTGCATCGAGGCACCATGTCTGATTATTCTTATTTCTGCGATATCGACATAGCCAAAAACCACTTTAGCCACCATGCCGTAGACAAAAATGGTAAGGTCATACTTCATAAGTAGTAACCCGCTCTAAACTACTGACT
>NZ_JBFRVX010000306.1:0-15759 GCF_041475345.1 Vibrio sp. 10N.222.48.A3
TGTTGATGGCCAGCTGGTGGATCTTAATGCTTGGCTGGGTAAATAAAGAGGTGAGCGTTTCTAGGTCGTCGGCTTCTAACTGTAGGCCACTGATCAAAACAGATTCAAAGACCAGTTTGGCCTCCGTAATCGAGCTGGAGCTGAACCAAAGGTCAATCTTGTCGATATACAGCGGTGTTTGTTTTTCAGGTTGGCTTTGGGTAATGCCCATTAAGGTGATGTGATAAGGCGACTGGTACTCAACATCTTCAATGAGCACAGGTTGTTCAATCGCATGTTTGATAAAAAAGTTAGTAATATCCGTACGGTATTGGGTTTGCAGGCTTAATAGCAATGCTGCGATAGTTGCAACGGCGATAGCCAACGCAATGCCGAACACCATGAATACCTTTTTCATTCCCTGAAAGCCTTAAATTTCAATCGTCTTAAAACAGAGTGGAACAAAAAGGGTCAAGCATCAACAAAAAAGCCCCTCAAAAGAGGGGCTTGCTACAAAAATATCATTTTAAATTGGGCGTTCGCTTTTGGCTTGGCCCGAGCAGATGATTGGGTTAGTCCAGTTGAGGGCCAGCCGCAACCAGTGACTTACCTTCAGCGTTGTCTGTGTACTTATCAAAGTTGTTGATGAAGCGCTCTGCTAGATCTTTCGCTTTGCTTTCCCATTGTAGAGGGTCAGTGTACGTGTCACGTGGATCAAGAATCGCTGGGTCAACATCGTGCAACGCTAGTGGTACTTCTAGGTTAAACATAGGGATAACCTTAGTCTCAGCTTGGTCGATTGAGCCATCTAGGATAGCGTCGATGATGCCACGAGTATCTTGGATTGAGATACGTTTGCCAGTGCCATTCCAACCAGTGTTCACAAGGTAAGCTTCAGCGCCAGCTGCTTCCATACGCTTCACAAGTACTTCAGCGTACTGAGTTGGATGAAGAGTTAGGAATGCCGCCCCAAATGCCGCAGAGAACGTTGGTGTTGGTTCAGTAATACCACGCTCTGTACCTGCTAGTTTCGCAGTGAAGCCAGATAGGAAGTGGTACTTCGTTTGCTCTGGAGTCAGTTTAGAAACAGGTGGTAACACACCAAATGCATCAGCAGTCAGGAAGATAACCTTTTGAGCGTGACCGGCTTTTGATACTGGCTTAACGATGTTGTCGATATGGTGAATCGGGTAAGAAACACGAGTGTTCTCGGTTTTTGAGCCGTCATCAAAATCGATAGAACCATCGCCACGAACCGTTACGTTTTCTAGTAGCGCATCGCGACGGATAGCATTGTAGATTTCAGGTTCTGCTTCTTTAGATAGGCGAATGGTCTTGGCGTAACAACCACCTTCGAAATTGAAGATACCATCGTCATCCCAACCGTGCTCATCATCACCGATTAGCTCACGTTTAGGGTCGGTTGAAAGGGTTGTTTTACCTGTGCCTGATAGACCGAAGAAAATCGCCACATCGCCTTCTTCACCGACGTTAGCACTACAGTGCATTGAAGCAATGCCTTGCAGAGGAAGTAGGTAGTTCATCATTGCGAACATGCCTTTCTTCATCTCACCGCCGTACCAAGTACCACCGATGATTTGAACGCGTTCTGTTAGGTTGAAAGCAACGAAGTTTTCAGAGTTGAGACCCTGCTTTTCCCAGTTAGGGTTAGTTGTTTTAGCACCGTTCATTACCACGAAATCAGGTTCGAACGTTGCTAGCTCTTCGTCTGTTGGACGAATGAACATGTTCTTAACGAAGTGCGCTTGCCATGCTACTTCAGTGATAATACGTACACTTAAGCGCGTATCAGGGTTAGCACCACAGTAACCGTCAATGACAAACAGGCGCTTGCCAGATAGCTGAGTTGTCACAAGCTCTTTAAGCTCATCCCATACTTCAGTTGTAATCGGTTTGTTGTCGTTTTTGCCTTGATCTGACCACCACATGGTATCGCGCGTGGTGTCATCTTTAACAATGTACTTATCTTTTGGTGAGCGGCCAGTAAAGATACCAGTGTCAACCGCAACAGAGCCTAGTTCCGTTACTACGCCTTTTTCGTAGCCTTCCAAACCTGGCAGTGTCTCTTCAACGAATAACTGCTCGTAGCTAGGGTTACGAAGAACTTCAGTAACGCCAGTCAGTCCGTGCTTAGTTAGATCAATTTGTGCAGCCTTAGTATGTTCCATAACGGTCATAGGTGCTCCTTGTAGGATATTTTGTAGGGATTTTGTATTAATTTTTTATTGTTATCTGCTCACCATGCTAGCAACGAGGCTCGGGGGAAACAGGGATATAGCTCAAAAAATATCCATATTAACCATGGGGTTTTAAGCGCCTCATCACATATTGGCCTGACTAGTCTATCCTGTACGCAAACCTTTGCGCTAGAGGAGAGAACATTATTAATTGATTAAAATTAAGAGGTGATTTTATTACGAGATGTTACGGAGTTTGCGATATTTTGATCACAAAAAAGGCCAGCGTAGTGCTGACCTTTTTGGGGTAAATTACGTGTTTTTGGTACGCCGTAAATTAATGAACCGTATTGCTGCCTTTATCTGCCGCTTCTGCATACAGAGCATCAACATCATTCTTGTCGAACGAGTAGTTTGTGCCACAGTAATCGCAGTGTAGAGCAACGCTGCCTTCAGTGCTAAGGATGTCGTAGATCTCTTCTTGAGCGACAGTAATGATAGCGGCACCGCTTCGGTCACGTGAACAACCACAGAAGAATTCAACCGGTTGTGGTGTGAACAGTTGTACTTTCTCTTGGTTGTACAAACGGTAAAGCAGTTCGTTTGCTTCTAGAGTGAATAGCTCTTCATTTTTAACTGTGTCAGTTAGCTGCTCTAGGTGCTCGAAGTCGTCTGGCGTACCAGTGCCGTCTGGCATCACTTGTAGCAACATACCAGCAGCGTGTGCTTTACCTTCATGCTCGCCAGTGCGCAACCATAGACGTGTCTTTAGCTGTTCAGAGTTTGCGAAGTAACCTTCAAGGACTTCAGCTAAAGTGTCACCTTCAAGACCAACGATACCTTGGTAACGCTCACCTTTTTTAGGATCGATAGTGATCACTAGGTGACCTTTACCTATTAGATCGTGCAGGCCAGCGTCGTCGGCAATGTCACCATCAAAGCGAGCAACGCCACGGATCTTCTGATCGTTATCGCCATTGATAACAGCTAGAGATACAGGGCCATCACCTTGCAGTTGCATGGTGATAGAGCCTTCAAACTTTAGAGTCGCTGTTAGTAGCGTCGTTGAAACCAGTAGCTCACCCAACAGCTTTTGTACTGGCGCTGGGTATTCCTTGCTAGAAATAATCTGTTGGTATGCTTCGTCCATCTGTACCAATTCACCACGAACTGATAGGTCTTCAAATAGGTAGCGATTTAAAACATTACTTGTAGACATTGGGTTGGCCATTTGGCTATTCCTTCTAGCTTATTGAGTCTTGAACTTGATGATGTCACGACGTTGCTTTTTATCTGGGCGACGTTCTGGTGCTGGGTTATGAGCGTTCAGTTTACGTTGTGTTGCAAACTCTTCTCTCTTTGCCAAGCTCTCGGTGGTTTCTTCATAGAGGGTTTGAGCTATAGGAGCTCCACCACGATGGGCCGAGATTTTCTCGATTGTCACCGTCTTTTCTTCATTACCTTGGCGCAGGGTAATCACTGCTCCAAGTTCGACAATTTTACTTGGTTTGCTGCGCTGACCATTATAGTGGACTTTGCCACCATCGACCATATTGCGAGCAATAGACCGGGTTTTGTAAAAACGAGCTGCCCACAACCATTTATCGAGTCTGACAGCTTCATTAGTAGTTTTCATATAGGGCTGCGCCTTATTAAGTGAGAAATGAATGCGGTTTAACTGTAATGAACAGTGCGCAACATGCTTTTAATTACATTAAGTAGAAGCTTAAAGTGGAGGCGGTTGGCATTTTTTTCAAGTCATAATACAAAATAGCCATGTAATGCCGCTTTATAGATTTGCTATGATATAGTTCAGGATCTTATGCTTAAATAAGCTTGGTATCGAACGAATGAATAAAAAAGCTGAAAGTTTAATGATTTGCAGCATTTGTCGTCATGAAAAGGGGCAAGGAAAGTGAACTTTTTAGAGCTCAAAAATCGCGCAGGAAATTCTCCTGTGTTGAGCCGCTTATTAGAAAATGGATTTGTACTTCAGCAGAAACTAAGCCTAGCGATGTGTTGTATGTTGATTGCAGCTTCCGCATGGATTTTAGGGCAGCTTGCATGGTTTATTGAACCTGCTGAGCAAACCGTCGTGCCTTGGAAAGCAACAGCTTCATCATTTTCTACTCCTCAATCGACCCTTGATATATCTTCTTTGCAGCGGAGCAACCTTTTTGGTGCCTATAACCCAACCACGCCAGTTGTGGTTGAACAGCAAGTTATCCAAGATGCGCCAAAGACACGATTAAATCTAGTTTTGGTCGGTGCTGTTGCCAGTTCTAATCCAAAACGGAGCTTAGCGGTGATCGCTAATCGCGGTACGCAGGCGACCTACGGAATTAATGAAGAGATAGAAGGCACTAGAGCTAAGCTTAAAGCCGTATTAGTCGACCGTGTCATTATTGATAACTCAGGTCGAGACGAAACCTTGATGCTTGAAGGTATTGAGTACAAGCGTTTAGCTGTCTCAGCCCCTGCGCCACCTCGCGCTTCTTCTTCGGTTCGTGGTAATAACCCTGCTTCAGCAGAGCAAAAGCTAGATGAAATTAAAGCGAAGATAATGAAAGATCCGCAACAAATCTTCCAATATGTTCGACTGTCCCAGGTCAAGCGCGACGATAAAGTGATTGGTTATCGAGTGAGTCCAGGCAAAGATTCAGAACTTTTTAACTCAGTAGGGCTCCAAAACGGAGATATCGCGACTCAGTTAAATGGGCAAGACCTGACAGACCCCGCTGCTATGGGCAACATATTCCGTTCTATCTCAGAGCTGACAGAGCTAAATCTCGTCGTCGAGAGAGATGGTCAACAACATGAAGTGTTTATTGAATTTTAAAACTTTGCGTCTAACGAAGGACGAAAGTGTAGGAGAAGTACGTGAAGCATTGGTTTAAGAAAAGTGCATGGTTATTGGCAGGAAGCTTAATCTGCACACCCGCCGCCATCGCGAGTGATTTTAGTGCCAGCTTTAAAGGCACTGATATCCAAGAGTTTATTAATATTGTTGGCCGTAATCTAGAGAAGACGATCATCGTCGACCCTTCGGTGCGCGGAAAAATCGATGTACGCAGCTACGACGTACTCAATGAAGAGCAATATTACAGCTTCTTCTTAAACGTATTAGAAGTGTACGGCTATGCAGTCGTTGAAATGGACTCAGGTGTTCTTAAGATCATCAAAGCGAAAGATTCTAAAACCTCGGCAATCCCAGTTGTTGGCGACCGTGATTCGATCACAGGCGACAGCGTTGTGACACGTGTTGTGACGGTTCGTAATGTCTCGGTTCGTGAGCTATCTCCTCTGCTTCGTCAACTGAATGACAACGCGGGCGCGGGCAACGTGGTGCACTACGATCCTGCAAATATCATCTTGATTACCGGCCGTGCGGCGGTTGTAAACCGTTTAGCAGAGATCATCAAGCGTGTAGACCAAGCGGGTGATAAAGAGATTGAGGTCGTTGAACTAAAGAATGCTTCCGCCGCGGAGATGGTGCGTATAGTCGATGCACTAAGTAAAACCACAGATGCTAAAAACACCCCTGCCTTCCTACAGCCTAAATTAGTTGCCGATGAGCGTACCAATGCAATTCTTATCTCAGGCGACCCTAAAGTACGCAGTCGTTTAAGAAAGTTGATTGAACAGCTTGATGTGGAAATGGCGACTAAGGGTAACAACCAAGTTATCTACCTTAAATACGCAAAAGCGGAAGACTTAGTCGATGTGCTGAAAGGCGTGTCTGACAATCTGCAATCAGAGAAACAAACATCAACTAAAGGCAGTTCATCGCAGCGAAACCAAGTGATGATTTCCGCTCACAGCGATACTAACTCGTTGGTGATTACCGCACAGCCAGACATCATGAACGCGCTGCAAGACGTGATCGCTCAACTCGATATCCGTCGTGCTCAAGTTTTGATTGAAGCCTTAATTGTTGAAATGGCAGAAGGTGACGGCGTTAACCTAGGTGTGCAGTGGGGCAACCTAGAAACGGGTGCCATGATTCAGTACAGCAATACCGGTGCATCGATTGGCGGTGTGATGGTGGGTCTAGAAGAAGCAAAAGACTCGACAACAACTAAAGCGGTTTACGATAAGGATAATAATTTCCTACGTAATGAAACCACGACAGAAAAGGGTGACTATTCAACGTTAGCATCTGCTCTTTCTGGCGTTAATGGTGCTGCAATGAGTGTGGTTATGGGCGACTGGACTGCCTTAATCAGTGCGGTTGCGACCGATTCAAACTCAAACATTCTGTCTTCTCCAAGTATCACGGTGATGGATAACGGCGAAGCGTCGTTTATCGTTGGTGAAGAGGTGCCCGTTCTAACCGGTTCTACAGCAGGTTCAAGCAACGATAATCCATTCCAAACGGTTGAACGTAAAGAAGTGGGTATTAAGCTAAAAGTCGTGCCGCAAATCAATGAAGGTGACTCGGTTCAACTGCAAATAGAACAAGAAGTATCGAACGTATTAGGGGCAAACGGGGCAGTAGATGTTCGTTTTGCTAAGCGTCAGCTAAATACGTCAGTGATTGTTCAAGATGGTCAAATGCTGGTGTTGGGGGGCTTGATTGACGAGCGTGCACTGGAGAGTGAGTCTAAGGTCCCATTCTTGGGTGATATTCCTGTTCTTGGACACCTGTTCAAATCAACCAGTACTCAGGTTGAGAAAAAGAACCTAATGGTATTTATCAAGCCAACCATTATTCGTGATGGCATGACAGCCGATGGTATCACGCAACGCAAATACAACTTTATCCGTGCTGAGCAACTGTACAAGGCAGAGCAAGGCTTGAAACTAATGGATAACGATAATATTCCAGTACTTCCTAAGTTTGGCGATAGCATGAATCATCCTGCTGAAATCCAAGCCTTCATCGATCAAATGGAAGCAGAATAATGGCTGAATTGGTAGGGGCGGCACGTACTTATCAGCGCTTGCCGTTTAGCTTTGCGAATCGCTACAAGATGGTGTTGGAATATCAGCACCCGGAGCGCGCGCCAGTACTTTATTATGTTGAACCTCTGAAATCGGCGGCGATCATTGAAGTGAGCCGTGTTGTGAAAAATGGCTTCACGCCACAAGCGATCAGCGCAGACGAATTTGATAAAAAACTGACGGACGCGTATCAGCGTGACTCGTCGGAAGCTCGACAGTTAATGGAAGATATTGGTGCCGACAATGACGACTTTTTCTCGTTAGCGGAAGAGTTGCCACAAGACGAAGACTTGCTTGAATCAGAAGACGACGCACCGATCATCAAGTTAATTAATGCGATGTTGGGTGAGGCGATTAAAGAAGGCGCTTCGGATATTCATATCGAAACCTTCGAAAAGTCACTGTCTATCCGTTTCCGTATTGATGGCGTGTTACGTGATGTGTTGGCGCCGAGCCGTAAACTGGCTCCGCTGTTGGTTTCGCGTGTAAAGGTTATGGCTAAATTGGATATTGCGGAAAAACGCGTGCCACAAGATGGTCGTATTTCTCTGCGTATCGGTGGCCGAGCGGTTGATGTGCGTGTATCTACCATGCCTTCTTCACACGGTGAACGTGTGGTAATGCGTCTGTTGGATAAAAACGCCACTCGTCTAGATCTACACAGTTTGGGTATGACGGCAGAGAACCACGAGAACTTCCGTAAACTTATTCAGCGCCCACACGGTATTATCTTGGTTACCGGTCCTACGGGTTCGGGTAAATCAACGACCTTGTACGCTGGCCTGCAAGAACTCAACAGTAACGAACGCAACATCCTTACCGTTGAAGATCCAATCGAATTTGATATTGATGGTATTGGTCAAACACAGGTAAACCCTAAGGTTGATATGACCTTTGCGCGCGGCTTACGCGCCATTCTTCGTCAAGACCCGGATGTGGTAATGATTGGTGAGATCCGTGATTTAGAGACTGCTGAGATCGCTGTTCAAGCCTCTTTGACGGGTCACTTAGTCATGTCGACTCTTCACACCAATACGGCAATCGGTGCGATCACGCGTCTGCGTGATATGGGCATTGAACCTTTCTTGATCTCTTCTTCTCTGCTGGGTGTTTTGGCTCAGCGCTTGGTTCGTACTCTGTGTAACGACTGTAAAGAACCTTACGAAGCCGATAAAGAACAGAAAAAGCTGTTTGGTATGAAGAAGAAAGAGAGCCTCACACTTTACCATGCAAAAGGTTGTGAAGAGTGTGGCCATAAAGGTTATCGAGGTCGTACCGGTATTCATGAGCTACTGATGATTGACGATTCGGTACAAGAGCTGATTCACAGTGAAGCTGGAGAACAGGCAATTGAGAAAGCGATTCGTGGCACAACCCCAAGTATTCGAGATGATGGCTTGAGCAAAGTTCTGAAAGGGGTAACTTCCTTAGAAGAAGTGATGCGAGTGACTAAGGAAGTCTAGTATGGCGGCATTTGAATACAAAGCGCTGGATGCCAAAGGTAAGAGCAAAAAGGGTTCGATTGAAGCGGATAATGCTCGTCAGGCTCGCCAACGTTTAAAAGAACAAGGTTTAATGCCGGTTGAGATGACCGAAGCTAAGGCGAAAAATGCGAAAGGTACTCAGCCTTCGACCAGCTTTAAGCGTGGTATCAGTACGCCAGATCTTGCGTTGATTACTCGTCAAATATCCACGCTCGTTCAATCAGGTATGCCGCTAGAAGAGTGCTTGAAAGCGGTAGCTGAGCAGTCTGAAAAGCCACGTATTCGAACTATGTTACTGGCAGTCCGATCTAAAGTGACAGAAGGTTATTCGCTAGCGGATAGCTTGTCTGATTATCCACACATCTTCGATGAACTGTTTAGGGCCATGGTTGCGGCGGGTGAGAAGTCTGGTCACTTAGATGCGGTATTGGAGCGACTGGCCGATTACGCAGAAAATCGTCAGAAGATGCGCTCTAAGCTGCTACAAGCGATGATCTACCCTGTGGTGCTGGTGGTGTTTGCGGTGACGATTGTTTCGTTCCTGTTGGCAACCGTGGTACCTAAGATCGTCGAGCCTATTATCCAAATGGGCCAAGAGCTTCCTCAGTCGACACAATTTTTATTGGCATCGAGTGAATTTATCCAGAATTGGGGCATCCAATTACTGTTGTTGATCATTGGTGTGATTGTGTTGATTAAGACCGCGCTAAAAAAGCCGGGTGTTCGCATGAACTGGGATCGCAAACTATTAAGTATTCCGCTGATCGGCAAGATTGCGAAAGGGATCAATACCTCTCGTTTTGCACGAACACTCTCAATTTGTACCTCGAGTGCGATTCCAATCCTTGAAGGGATGAAGGTCGCGGTTGATGTGATGTCGAATCAACATGTGAAACAACAAGTATTACAGGCTTCAGACAGTGTTAGAGAAGGCGCAAGCCTACGTAAAGCGTTGGATCAAACCAAACTCTTTCCACCGATGATGCTGCATATGATTGCCAGTGGTGAGCAGAGTGGTCAGTTGGAACAGATGCTGACAAGAGCGGCAGACAACCAAGACCAAAGCTTTGAGTCGACGGTCAATATCGCGTTAGGCATTTTCACCCCAGCGCTTATCGCGTTGATGGCCGGTTTGGTGCTGTTTATCGTGATGGCGACACTGATGCCGATGCTTGAAATGAACAATTTAATGAGTGGATAACGTATTGCTCATCAGACGTTAGTTTTTGGATTATCGAGAAGAAGGGCATTATTACCTTCAACTCGCTATCTGTAATTTGGAGAAAATAATGAAAAATAAAATGAAAAAACAGTCAGGCTTTACTCTATTGGAAGTGATGGTTGTTGTGGTTATTCTTGGTGTTTTAGCTAGCTTTGTTGTTCCTAACCTTTTGGGTAACAAAGAGAAGGCGGATCAACAGAAAGCCATCACGGATATCGTGGCGCTAGAGAACGCGCTAGATATGTACAAACTGGATAACAGTGTTTACCCAACAACGGATCAAGGCCTTGATGGATTGGTTTCTAAGCCAAACAGTCCAGAGCCTCGTAACTACCGTGACGGTGGCTACATTAAGCGTCTGCCTAACGACCCATGGGGCAATGAGTACCAATACCTAAGCCCAGGTGATAACGGTACTATCGATATCTTTACGCTTGGTGCTGACGGCCAAGAAGGTGGTGAAGGTATCGCTGCGGATATCGGTAACTGGAACATGCAAGATTTCCAATAAGCTTCGGTTTATTGTCGCTTGATAAGTTCCTGTTGGTTGAACAGTTCGTGTTAGTTGATACGTTATTGATGGTAAGACGTATACAGATGGAGTCTCCAAGGTGAAAACTAAGCAAACACAGCCAGGTTTCACCTTGATTGAGATTCTTTTGGTGTTGGTATTACTGTCAGTAACTGCGGTCGCGGTGATAGCGACTATTCCGACCAATAGCAAAGATGTCGCCAAAAAATACGCTCAAAGCTTTTATCAACGAGTTCAATTACTCAATGAAGAGGCTATTTTGAGTGGCTTGGATTTTGGCGTTCGGGTTGATGAAAAGAAATCGACTTACGTTCTGATGGCGCTTAAGTCAGAAGGTTGGCAAGAAGTCGAATTTGAAAAAATCCCCTCTTCAACTGAATTACCGGAAGAACTCGCGTTGTCACTGACTTTAGGTGGTGGCGCATGGGAAGACGATGATCGTTTGTTCAATCCCGGAAGCTTGTTTGATGAAGATATGTTTGCGGATCTTGAAGAGACAAAAAAGCCCAAGCCACCTCAGATATACATTTTGTCGAGTGCTGAAATGACGCCATTTGTATTGTCGTTTTATCCAAATACCGGAGACACCATACAAGATGGTTGGCGTATTCGCGTGTTGGATAATGGTGTGATTCGACTGCTAGAGCCGGGAGAAGAAGATGAAGAGGAATAACCGTTCTCCTTCTCGTGGTATGCCTCTTGGTTCTCGAGGAATGACTCTGCTTGAAGTATTAGTTGCGCTTGCTATCTTCGCTACGGCGGCGATCAGTGTGATTCGTGCTGTCACCCAACACATTAATACCCTCAGTTATTTAGAAGAAAAAACCTTCGCGGCGATGGTTGTTGATAACCAGATGGCCTTAGTCATGCTGCATCCTGAGAAGCTTAAAAAAGCGCAGGGCACGCAAGAGTTAGCGGGAAGAGAGTGGTTCTGGAAGGTGACTCCCATCGATACCAGCGATAATTTATTAAAGGCGTTTGATGTGAGTGCAGCAACCAGTAAGAAAGCTTCTCCAGTGGTCACGGTGCGCAGTTATGTGGTCAATTAAAAGCGTGTCGTTAGCTAAGAGCAAGTCGCCAAGCGAGAGCATGTCCGCCAATAAGCGAGAGCCTCGTAAACAAGGTCTATCTTCAAAAGGGAGAGGCTTTACTTTAATCGAAGTTTTGGTTTCGATTGCCATCTTTTCCACGTTAAGCATGGCGGCTTATCAGGTGGTAAATCAGGTCCAACGAAGCAACGAACTCTCTATTGAGCGCAGTGCTCGTTTAAATCAACTGCAACGCAGTTTAGTCATTTTAGATAATGATTTTCGCCAGATGGCGGTACGACAATTTCGTACCAATGGTGAAGAAGCATCATCTAAGCTGATCCTAATGAAAGAGTATTTACTGGATTCCGACAGTGTTGGCATCATGTTTACTCGCCTTGGTTGGCACAACCCACAGCAGCAGTTCCCTCGCGGAGAAGTCACCAAAGTAGGCTACCGCATAAAAGAGGAAACGCTTGAGCGTGTATGGTGGCGTTACCCCGATACACCTGCCGGTCAACAAGGTGTGATTACTCCTCTGGTTGATGATGTTGAGAACCTGGAGTTCGAGTTTTATGACGGAAGCCGCTGGGGCAAAGAGTGGCAAACCGATAAATCACTGCCTAAAGCGGTGAGACTTAAGCTGACACTGAAAGATTACGGTGAGATAGAACGTGTTTATCTCACACCAAGTGGCGCCTTAGATCAGGTCGATGATTCTTCAAACAGTGACTCTTCAGGCAGTAATGAGGGGAATAATGATTCATCAAACTAATAAGCCTGCACTGACAAAATCTGCTGTGGGGCGTAAACAGCGTGGTGTCGCGCTGATCATTATTCTGATGCTTTTGGCGATCATGGCAACCATAGCTGGCAGTATGTCGGAGCGTCTGTTTACGCAATTCAAACGCGTTGGCAATCAACTGAATTACCAACAGGCTTACTGGTATAGCATTGGTGTAGAAGCACTTGTCCAAGACGGTATTAGGCAAAGTTATAAAGATAGTGATACGGTGAACTTAAGCCAGCCATGGGCGTTAGAGGAGCAGGTATACCCATTGGATTATGGCCAAGTTAAAGGGCGTATCGTTGATGCGCAGGCTTGTTTCAATCTTAATGCGCTCGCTGGGATTACGACGACATCAAGTAACCAACCCCCTTATTTAGTGAAGGTTTGGCAAACCTTACTGGAAAACCAAAATGTGGAGCCTTATCAGGCTGAGGTTATCGCAAATTCAAGTTGGGAATTTCTGGACTCTGATACTCGAGCCACCTCTTCTACGGGGGTAGAAGACAGCACTTATGAGGCGATGAAGCCAGCTTATTTGGCGGCGAATGGCTTAATAGCAGATGAATCGGAGCTGCGAGCCGTTTATCAGGTCTCTGGTGAGGCAATGGAAAAGGTACATCCATTTATTTGCGCTTTGCCCACTGATGATTTCCGATTAAACGTGAATACCATCTCGGAAAAGCAGGCATCTTTACTGGAAGCAATGTTTGCACCCGGTCTAAGTGAATCGGACGCCAAACAGCTGATAGACAAGCGCCCATTTGATGGCTGGGATTCGGTGGATGCGTTTATGGCTGAGCCTGCTATTGTTGGTGTGAGTGCAGAAGTCAGCAAACAAGCGAAAGCATATTTAACTGTAGATAGCGCCTATTTTGAGCTAGATGCAGAGGTATTAGTTGAGCAGTCTCGTGTACGTATACGAACGCTTTTCTATAGTAGTAATAGAGAAACAGTGACGGTAGTACGCCGTCGTTTTGGAGGAATCCGTGAGCGAGTTTCTGACCGTTCGACTGAGTAGCGAGCCACAAAGCCCAGTGCAGTGGTTGGTTTGGTCGACAAGCCAACAAGAAGTGATAGCAAGTGGTGAGCTGTCTAGCTGGGATCAGCTTGATGAGTTAACGCCTTACGCTGAAAAGCGTAGCTGTATCGCTTTATTGCCGGGAAATGAGTGCTTAATTAAGCGTGTTGAAATTCCGAAAGGTGCTGCTCGCCAGTTCGACTCTATGCTGCCATTTTTGTTAGAAGACGAAGTGGCACAAGATATCGAAGACTTACATCTAACCATTTTAGATAAAGATGCAACGCACGCTACTGTGTGTGGTGTAGATCGCGAGTGGTTAAAACAAGCTTTAGACCAGTTTCGCAAAGCCAATATTATTTTCCGTAAGGTGCTACCAGATACACTAGCCGTGCCTGTTGAAGATCAAGGCATCAGTGCATTGCAAATCGACCAGCATTGGCTATTACGTCAAGGTCACTCTCAACGTCAAGGTAACTATCAAGCCGTATCAATCAGCGAAGCATGGTTAGCGATGTTTTTGCAAAGTGATTGGGTTGTGGCTGACGACGAAGACCAACCTACGACTATCTTCAGCTATACCGCAATGCCGAGCGACGATGTACAGCAGCAAAGCGGTATGGAATGGCAAGCAAAGCCTGCGGAATTGGTGATGTCCTTATTGAGCCAACAAGCGATCACCAGCGGCGTAAATTTACTGACGGGCACCTTTAAAACCAAATCTTCTTTCAGTAAATATTGGCGTGTATGGCAGAAGGTGGCGATCGCTGCTTGCTTGCTGGTGGCCGTGATTGTGACTCAACAAGTGTTGAAGGTGCAGCAATACGAAGCACAAGCACAAGCCTATCGCATGGAGAGTGAGCGTATCTTTAGAGCCGTTCTGCCAGGTAAACAACGAATTCCGACAGTAAGCTACCTTAAACGTCAGATGAATGACGAAGCTAAGAAATACGGTGGCTCAGGCGATGGTGACTCCTTACTTGGTTGGTTAGCATTGCTGCCAGAAACGTTAGGACAAGTGAAATCGATCGAAGTCGAAAGCATTCGCTATGATGGCAATCGTTCTGAAGTTCGATTACAAGCTAAAAGCGCTGATTTTCAACATTTTGAGACGGCTAAAGTGAAACTTGAAGAGAAGTTTTCCGTTGAACAAGGGCCATTGAACCGTAATGGCGATGCCGTATTTGGTAGTTTTACCCTTAAGCCCCGTCAGTAACTGCGCAAGGAGATCAGTGATGAGAAATATAATTGAACCACTCCAAGCGTGGTGGACTTCAATAAGTCAAAGAGAGCAACGATTAGTCGTTGGTTGCTCAATTTTATTGGTAGTAGGTATCATTTATTGGGGGCTAATACAGCCCCTCAGTCAGCGAGCTGAACTGGCACAGAATCGCATTCAAAGTGAAAAACAACTACTGGCTTGGGTTACTAATAAAGCCAATGAAGTGGTTGAACTAAGAGGCAATGGTGGCATTAGTGCTAGTCAGCCTTTGAATCAATCCGTGCCTGCATCTATGCGTCGCTTCAAGATCGAATTGATACGAGTGCAACCACGTGGCGAGATGCTGCAAGTGTGGATTAAACCTTTGCCATTTAATCAATTTGTTGATTGGCTGACATACCTGAAAGAAAAGCAGGGTGTTGAGGTTGAGTTTATGGATATTGATCGCTCTGATAGCCTTGGGGTTATTGACGTCAACCGACTACAGTTTAAATGAGGTTAATGTGAAACGCGGTTTATCTTTTAAGTATGGTTTGTTATTTAGCAGCATCTTTATCGTTTTTTTCTCGGTAAGTTTGTTGCTGCACTTGCCGGCTTCTTTTGTTCTTAAACATGCGCCCGTTGTACGTGGTTTAAGCATTGAAGGCGTTGAGGGCACCGTTTGGCAAGGTCGCGCTAACAATATTGCGTGGCAGCGTGTCAATTACGGCTCAGTGCAGTGGGACTTCCAGTTCTCTAAACTATTCCAAGCCAAAGCAGAACTTGCAATTCGCTTTGGTCGTAACAGCGACATGAACTTATCTGGTAAAGGGCTTATCGGGTATAGCATGAGCGGTGCTTACACGGAAAACTTAGTGGCATCAATGCCAGCTAGCAACGTGATGAAGTATGCGCCAGCGATACCTGTGCCAGTGTCTATTGCAGGACAAGTTGAACTGACTATCAAACATGCGGTTCATGCTCAACCTTGGTGCCAATCGGGTGAAGGTACGCTTGCTTGGTCGGGCGCTGCGGTTGATTCTCCGGTTGGCTCGTTAGATTTTGGCCCTGTGATTGCTGACATCAGTTGTGAAAACAGCACTGTTTCAGCGAAAGGTAATCAGAAGAGTGCTCAAGTTGATAGTGAGTTTTCTGCGAGCGTAACGCCAAATCAAAGCTACACCTCGGCCGCATGGTTTAAGCCGGGCGCTGAATTCCCACCTGCGATGCAGAGTCAGCTTAAGTGGTTGGGCAACCCTGACAGCCAAGGTAAGTACCAATTTACTTATCAAGGCCGTTTTTAGCTAAATAGCTAAGGGTTACTAAACGATGAAATATAAATAAAACGGGCACCTCAGTGAGG
>NZ_JBFRVX010000307.1:0-540 GCF_041475345.1 Vibrio sp. 10N.222.48.A3
CTCGCCATTCTATCGTATGCCCTTCACGGAATACTGAAAGAATAGGGGCTTGAAAGTGTGTATCGCCAACGACGGAGTAGTGCTCTAGATTGGTCGATTCAACTTGATAGCTACGAATACCGCTTTCGTCATAGCTAATATTATCAAGATTCTTGCCACTAAACGCGGGCAGTTCTAAATTTGGATCTACTTGTATCGTCGAAGTTTGCTCTTTGTCGTACAAGTAATAGGCTGACCAAGAGGTAATAAAGATGAGTATTAAGTAGATAATACGATTAAAACTCATATGCTTAAACCTTTGTGCACGTCGAGTTCGTTTCTTGCTTGTAAAATAAGGTCGCAGACTTCACGTACTGCACCGTAACCGCCGTTAATGGTTGTTACGTAGTTGGCTCTTTGTGCAAGTAATGGGTGACCGTCTGCCACACATACCTTTAAGCCGACCTTTGCCATTACAGGCCAGTCGATTAAATCGTCTCCGATATAACCTGTGTTTTCAGGATTAACTGAAAGCTTATCGCAAATATCTTGGTAGGCTTT
>NZ_JBFRVX010000308.1:0-7879 GCF_041475345.1 Vibrio sp. 10N.222.48.A3
CCTTCACCACGACAACCTTCGGTCATCAAGATGCCAGTGCCCGGGAGGCCTGTTGGGTGGTATTGAACGAACTCCATGTCACGCAGTGGTACACCGTGGCGATAAGCCATTGCCATACCGTCGCCAGTTACGATGCCGCCGTTGGTATTACAGTGGTAAACACGACCTGCGCCACCGGTTGCTAGAACAACAGATTTTGCTTTGATGGTAACAAGCTCACCTTCAGACATGTGAATCGCGATTAGGCCTTGTACTTCGCCATCTTCAACGAGCAAATCCACCACAAAGTACTCATCAAATCGTTTGATTGTGTCGTACTTCATCGAAGTCTGGAACAGAGTATGAAGCATGTGGAAGCCGGTTTTATCCGCTGCGAACCACGTTCTTTCTACCTTCATACCGCCGAATCGGCGTACGTTTACTTCACCGTTTTCTTTACGACTCCATGGGCAGCCCCATTGTTCCATTTGGATCATTTCGCGAGTCGAGTTTTCAACAAAGTATTCAACAACATCCTGTTCACATAGCCAGTCGCCACCGCCAACAGTATCGTTGAAGTGGTTATCTAGGCTATCTTCGTCTTTAATTACCGCTGCTGAACCGCCTTCTGCTGCCACCGTGTGCGAACGCATTGGGTAAACTTTAGAAATCAGTGCAACTTCCAATTCAGGATTAGCTTCAGCTGCTGCAATTGCTGTACGAAGACCAGCGCCGCCTGCGCCGATGACTGCGATATCTGTGGTAATTGTCTTCACAGTTATTCTCCAGTGTGATGCGGAGTATTCCGCTTGTTATTATAAAAAGCTTATTGGTAGTACTTACTAATTGGCGTTACTTACTAATTAATAGTACGTAAACGGCATCAACCGTTTATTACCCCTAAGCCTTAAGTGGTAGGTTCAGTGTAAGAGAGGAAGGTATTCGAAAAGTTGATGCATTTGGGTTTTTAGGTCGGTAGTGCATATGGAGGCATAGAATTTATAGGTTATGTGACTGCAATCACGGCAATCAATTGTTGATAACGATTAGCCCACAGGGCTTGTGTTAACGGCTTGTTGAGTATGATTTTTGTTATCAATGTGGATGTAAAATCTGTATTGATAATTGTATTGTAGAACGTAATTTTCTGGCTTCATTAAAACAACATTTCGCTTTCAAGAATAGAAAGATAGAAGCTTACAAAAGCGATGAAAGGTGGTAATTTTCGTCGTCTAGAATTCAGTAATATGGAACTCAATAATGCACTCTACATGGCAACCGGCCGCAACCATTAAGCAGTTAAAGCAACGTGCTGATATCCTTAATCAAATTCGTCAGTTCTTTGTTGAGCGAAACGTGATGGAAGTGGATACGCCTGCGATGAGCCACGCCACGGTGACGGATGTGCATTTACATACCTTCAAAACTGAATTCGTAGGGCCTGGTTATGCGCACGGCCAGCCACTATTCTTTATGACTAGCCCAGAGTTTCATATGAAACGCTTGTTGGCTGCCGGAAGCGGTTGTATTTACCAAATTTGTAAATCTTTTCGCAATGAAGAAAATGGCCGTTATCACAACCCTGAGTTCACTATGTTGGAGTGGTATCGCGTTGGTTTTGATCATCATGATCTGATGGATGAGATGGATCTGCTGTTACAGCAGGTACTTAAATCAGGCATAGCAGAGCGAATGACTTACCAACAAGCCTTTATTGATGTGTTAGGTGTTTGTCCGCTGGAAGATTCGATGGATACGCTAAAGCAAGCAGCTGCGAAACTAGGGCTCAGCGACATAGCTGACCCCGAGCAAGATCGCGATACGTTATTGCAGCTTCTTTTCAGTATTGGGGTCGAGGCGAAAATAGGCCAGCAGGTGCCTGCGTTTGTGTATGACTTCCCAGCATCGCAAGCAGCGTTAGCTAAGATCAATCCAAACGATTCACGAGTCGCCGATCGCTTTGAGGTGTATTTCAAAGGAATTGAGTTAGCAAACGGCTTCCACGAGTTAGATAAACCGCAAGAACAACTTAAGCGCTTTGAAGATGATAATGCCAAACGTATTGAGATGGGCTTATCACCTCAACCGATTGATCATCACTTGATTGAGGCATTAAAAGCAGGCTTACCAGACTGTGCGGGTGTTGCTTTGGGTATCGACCGTCTGATCATGCTGGCGTTAGGTTATGACCATATCGATGATGTGACGGCTTTTCCTTTCCCACGTTCTTAGCTCTCTATTCAGCTAGTCTTACTGACGGTTTGGCTAGCTGACCAGAATCCCAGTACCCACTACGGCAACAATGGCACCGATCCAAGCGTAGGCATTTGGTCTCTGCTTGGTGTAAAGCCAAAGTATCGGTAACAACATGATGGGTGTAGTTGAAGATAACAGAGCGACCATACCGACATTACCTTCCTGCAACGCATACAAAATCAACGTCATTCCTACTGCCATCGCTAGAAAACCATTAACCGCGGTAATCGCGAATATCTGCTTATTCATTGGGTTAAGTGCGCGTGAAAGTTTGGCGCCTGTTAAACGAAATGCGGAGTGAGCAACAAAAGCGGTGATCATTCGAATGGCAGAAGCGGCAACAGGGTCGATACTGGTTTGCATCACGGGTTTGGCAATGATGCCGCCCAATGCTTGGCAGATCGCTGCGGTGATTCCCAGTGCGACACCAATCCACACGGTGCCCTTGATGGTTTCAAGCTGGTTGTTGGCTTGTCCTCGACGACCAAAGAATATCGCAGTTAATACACCACTAAACACCAAAGCCGAGCCAATCAGCTCAATAGAGGTCATACTTTCACTAAACAGGAAGTAACCAAGAATCGCCGAGAACACGGCGTGGCAAGAGAACAGTAAACCCGCTTGGCGCGGTCCCATTCGGTTCAAACAGGCAAATAGGGCGGTATCACCAATGAATATACCAATCAGGCCAGATAGCATCATCGGCGTGATTAGATTGGCTTCGACAGTTGACCAACCTCCGGTAAACCAAGCCATGCTTGATAAGATGATCGCGGTACAACCCATTCTCCAACGGCTATAGGCGAAAGAACCTAAGTGTTGGGCAGGCTTTACTGACATTAGGCTCGCAATAGCCCAAAGAAAAGCGGCAGCTAGAGCTAACCATTCAAATCCCATCTGAATAACATCCTTGTGTCTGGGATAAATTAGCTCATCAATATGCATCAAACCGAACTGAGAACAAAGTGATTCTTATGAAAGAACTACTTTGTTTCAGTTATTAGTTTATGTCAGCTGTCGCTCGGTGGTGTGGTTCACTTACTTTGCTTGAGTCGCACTATACCTTAAAGCGCTCCACGTCCTGGCGCATCGACTCGGCAGCGCTACTCATTTCATTTGAGCTATTGCGACTGCTTTCAGCTTGCTGTGCAAGGTCATCAGAGGCATCCTTGATTCCTTGCGTATTACGGCTGATGTCTTCGCTGACCGCGCGTTGCTCTTCCGCAGCACTCGCTATTTGCAGCGCCATATCGTTGATTTCAGTGATTGCCTGAGTGATTTTAGTCAGGCTGCCATGAGCTTGTTCTGCGAAGCCAACACTGTTCTCTGCTAACTGAGTGCTGGTGGTCATGCTTTCAACGGCATGTTCGGTATTTTTCTGCAGTGTATCAATCATCACGCGGATCTCTTCCGTCGAGCCATGCGTTCTTTGGCTGAGCACTCGCACTTCATCGGCGACAACTGCAAACCCACGACCTTGTTCACCCGCACGAGCGGCTTCAATCGCGGCATTCAATGCCAACAGGTTGGTCTGTTCGGCAATGCCTTGAATGGTGGATAGGATCTGGTTGATGCTTTGAGCATTACTCTCTAATTCACGAATAACATTGGCTGCATCTTCAACCTGAGTCGCAAGGCCTGTAATCGCATCGCGGTTTTGTTGGATAACCTCTTGGCCTTCGTTACAAGCGGTAGCGGATGCTTGAGATGCGGAGGCGGTTAATTCGGCATGGCTGGCCACTTCAGCTGCGGTGGCGGACATTTCATGAATCGCAGTCGCAATTTGGTTGATGTCGTTTTGTTGGTTCTCGACTCGAATCGAAGATTGCGTAGCCAGTTGATTGGCTTTTTCCGCATGGTTGTTTAAGTCGTGACTGTGCTCTATTACGCCCTTAAGCATGCTTTGCATCTGGCTCAAGAACTGGTTTACGAGCTCGGCAAGTTTGCCAATTTCATCCATGCGCTTGATATCAATACGCTGAGTCAGGTCGCCTCTGCCTTGAGCAAGCTGAGTCAGTGCTTCAGACAATGTTTGCAGTGGGTGCAGCAAGCGGTTAATCACCATTGTGCTCGCAATCGAAATGACGATGTATAAAATCAAAGAGGTAAGCGTGATAAATTGAATGGCATCGGATACCGCAGAAAATGCCATTTCTTTATCGATCACAATACCCAATGACCAATCGGTATTCGGAACGTTAGCGATGTAGACCATTTTATCGCCTTGACCAGGCCAAGTTAACGTCGTGATCATTTGGTTTTGGAGCAGTTGTGATACTTTGTCGACCGTTAGCTCAGGGTTCAAATTCGTCAGTGGTTTCTGACTCAACTCTTCATCACTGTAGGCGACGATGTTGTTATTACCGTCGACTAAAAAAGCAAAACCGTCATTATCGAGTTTTACATTGAGTACGGTATCAATAATGCTGGTTACGGTTAAGTCTGCCGCGATAACACCCTGTCTTTCACCATTAAATGCTTTAGCGAAACTGATGACAATGCTGCCGTCAAAATCTTGATAAGGTTCGGTAATGATGAGTTCAGATGTCGCGTTTGCATCTTTATACCAAGGGCGGGATCGTGGGTCGTAGTCTGCTGGCCAATCCTCAGCCTTGTCGCCATAAGCTATACTGCCATCACTGAATCCTGCATAAACAGACAAGAATTGCCCGGCTTGCTTGGTGATCAATAACTCGCGATCAGAGTTGCTATTGCTTGAAATGGTCGATTCATTGGCAAGCATCATATCACTGCGGATTGATAACCAATCGGCAATGTAGTTCGTCGTACCAACACTCACGTTTTTCACCTGTTGGTTGATCGCGACTTCAGTTTCTTGAGTAAGCTGATTAACAGATATCCAAGCTTGAGCGCCACTTACGACGGCAATAATAACCGCGATAGCGATCTGAATTTTGAACTTAATAGTATGTCTCAAGGTTTATCCCTCCTTCTTGGATAAAAGGCTAATGACAGCGACGCGTTGGATTGCGAACGGATGTGTCTCTGCTAGGTGTCTAGTGTCGTTATATTTAAAGTTCGAAACGTGTTGAAAATCATAATTTAAATATATATATGATTATTTTTAATAAACAGTGAAGTGGAATCACAATTGGTTGCTGCTAAGGTGTTAATTGTTATCAGGATTTATCTTATTGGTTAAAATCTGGTGGCCCGCCAGCTAGCGAGGTCACGATTACTAGCTGGACGGAAGGGAGGCATTGACGTGCTAAGTGATAATAAACAGCGCGAGGTAGACCATCAGTAAGCCGACAATCCCTAAGATGATACCCATCTTCGCCATATCTTTGCTTTCGATAAGCCCAGTTGAGTAAGCCAGCGAGTTTGGTGGCGTCGATACTGGAAGAATCATCCCGAGCGATGCCGAGAAGGCGACCACAACCAGCAAGCCTTGTAAGCCTCCAATTGCTACTAGGCTTTCCATAGAAGCGCCAATCGCAGCTGCTATCGGCATCAGCAAGTTTGCGGTAGCTGTGTTCGACATGAAATTAGCCATTAGCCAACACACGATAGACAGCGTTAGTACCACTGCAGTCGGCGAGAGCGATTCATAATCAATCGCGTGTGCGAGTGCAGCGGCTAAGCCTGTTTTATCCAAGCCAATCCCAATCGCTATACCACCCGCAACCAGCCACAACACATCCCAGTTAATCAGCTTGAGTTCTTCTTTGCCCATGATGCCAGTGAGAGTAAAAACAGCCAGTGGAATGATAGAGACCACATAAGTGTTCATGCCATGCAGTTTGGTGGTCATCCACAATAAGATTGTCGCAGCGAAGGTGATGTAAACCACGATCGCTCGCCAGCTCTTTTTAAATTGTCCATCAAGCTTGAGGACCATATTTCTTTCTTTAGAAGGGAAGAGTTTTTGTAGGAGAAACCAAGCGATGGTGAGTTGGATGATCACAAAGGGTAAGCCCATCATCATCCAGCTGAGGAAGTCGATGGTGTTTTCACCGGTTAGGTATTGTAGTGCGATGGCATTGGGCGGTGTACCGATGGGTGTCGCTATACCACCGGTGTTGGCAGCAATTGGAATACACAATACGAGCGCCTTAATCCCCATATCGCCTTTGGGTGCCGAAGCCACAATAGGGCCGAGCAGGGCCAGCATCATAACCGTGGTTGCGGTATTTGACATGAACATTGAGAACACGGCGGTGATCAGCATTAAACCTAGCATGATAAAGCGCGGTTCTGTACCGAATGGTTTGAGCAGCACTCGAGCTAGGTTGTTATCGAGTTCATACTTGGATGCGGATATCGCAAGAGCAAAACCACCCATGAAAAGGATGATGATCGGTGACGAAAATGCACCGAAGATGTCGGTATATTTGATTAACTCACCGAGATCGTGCCCCGTTGGTGGATTTCTAAATAGGTGTAAACCTTTGTCAGATATCATCACCAGTTCAAGCGCAATGATCAAAATTGAAGTGGCGAATACCGGAACAGGTTCAAGCACCCACAGTAGAGCGGCCAACAAGAATATTGCCAACAAGCGATGTTGAATCAGCGTGAGATCATCGATTGGTATTGAATCTATCGGCATGAATAACACGCCTAAGGGAATCGCAAAACAAATCAACAGCTTGACCAGAACGCCAACATTGAGTTTAGGCATGTACAAAGACCCTATAAATAAAATATCTTCAAATAGAGTAAGTTATCTGGATTTTTGGTACTTGGAGACGGGTTGTAAAATCGAAAAGTTGTTTAAGGTTTCGACAGTTGTTTTGCTTTTGGTCAATATTTTATCTGGGCAATTAGAGGCAAGAGTGAGAAGCCGCAGGTGGCTGGGCAGGGGGTGAGGATTGAGGTTTGAAAGCTTGGGTTGTTAGAGCTTGAGTAGGAAACGAATTGGTAGAGTTAAGAAAAAGGCGCGTTCTTCTCTGATATAGAAAAAGTAACGCGCCTTTAAAACTAAATGAGTTAACTCAGATCGTTAAGCTTGGTCAGTGTTCTCTGCTGAATCAACAGCTTCAGTCTCAACGTCTTTACCCGCAATGTGCGCGAAAGGAGTGCCTAGAACGGTTTTCTCACCATTCTGCATAGTGTCGTCAAACTTGATTGCATCTTTAGCAAACAGGTTGATAACCGTTGAACCAAGCTTGAAGCGACCCATCTCTTCGCCTTTCTTCAAGATAATAGATTTATCACCTTGTGCTGGGTAATCCCACTTGTAAACCGAGTTACCGCGAGGTGGCGTGATGGTGCCAGCCCATACTTGCTCGATGCTACCTACGATAGTTGCACCAACCAGCACTTGTGCCATTGGGCCAAACTCAGTATCAAAGATACAAACCACACGCTCGTTACGTGCGAATAGGTTTGGAACGTTCTCTGCCGTTAGCGGGTTAACTGAGAACAGGTCTCCGGGAACGTAGATCATCTGACGCAGTGTGCCGTCGCATGGCATGTGCACACGGTGATAATCACTTGGCGACAAGTAAAGCGTTGCGAATTCACCGTCTTTAAACTCATCGGCTAGGTCTGCATCACCACCAAGCAACTCACGTGCTGAGTAGTTATGGTTTTTAGCTTGAATCAGTTGACCATCAGTAATTGGGCCAAACTGACTTACACGTGCATCAGCAGGGTGAACAATAACAGAGTCACCTTC
>NZ_JBFRVX010000309.1:0-6924 GCF_041475345.1 Vibrio sp. 10N.222.48.A3
TTTTTAAATCTGTAATTTATTTTAAGTCAATGAATTAAATAGAGTTTAATCATTTTTTGTTAGTTGTTAGGGTGAGCAATAAACTTATGCTCTCAAAGAAGAAATATGACATATGAGTGAAGCTAACTTAAGAATCTAGCTAGAAAGCTGTACAAATATCCAGTAAGTTTCACTATTACCAAGCTGTATAAATACACAGTAAATTCAGTCTTACTGATAAGGGTAATGATATGTCTAAAGAAAAACAGCTATTTCAATCCGGTCTTGAGGTCATTATTGATGGGGTTTCAATGAGTGAAGCTAGTGAAGGGAGCAGACAGGCAGGTGTGTACTTAATGGGTTTGCTGATTGCGGACAATAAGGGTGAACTAGACGCAGATAAAGTAAAGGCTATCCAATCAATCGTTGCAATGGCTGCAGAAGCCAAGTCACCAAAGTTTTCGTTATAGCATTGAAAGTTGCTCTTGGAGTTCTTGTCGTTGTTTTGGCGGTAAGGCCTGCGCTAGGTTGAAGACTAATTGTGATGTAGTTTTAGCGCTAGGGCTTAGAGTATGGCTATAAGATAAATTCATCACGAAGGTATGCCCACACTCAGGATCACTACATGAGCAATACAAATCTGCATGTTTTGTGCTCATTCTATTCGATTTCAGGATCCGGCTTCTTGCACCGCACTCAGGGCAAAACACTCTCATAACGTTGGCCTAACTTAATGGACTGACAGTATGATATTACGCCAGTTGCTGTATTTTTGTACAGTTTTATAAAGCGTCGCCCGTAGTAACATCAAATTTCAGGTGGAGGGTTTTTATGTTTCTAATTTCTGGGTCATTGTTCACTTCATCCATAATCAGTTCACATACGGGTATGATCTCATCTTTGGCGTATTCACTACCAATCTTAATCGGGTCACCTAAGCTGGTCGTTCCTTGTGGGATGATACCTGCCTTACCTACAGGAAAGCGATGACCTACTAAGATGTCTTGAGCTGTAATATTTTTAATGCGTTCGAATTCATCTTTCGTTGCTATGTCTCCCACAGGTATTAGCTGAATACCTTTCTCTGCACCACCAGGAATATTGACAAACATACTGCGGAAATTACCCACACCCTTTGAACTCGCGATCTTATCTTTTAGCATCTTTTCATCATCGTCACTTAAATTTGGGTCATTGGCGTAGAAGATAAAGCCCATGTGAGCACCGTTCTTGTAGTAGCGGCGACGAAAGAGTGTGGCATCTTTGTTTAGTAAGCTGCTTTGCAAACTACCCAAATAATCAGGTAATCCATAAATCTGCTGTTGCAAGTCTTCTTGAGGCAAGAAAATGATGTCATTTGCTTTGTAGACTCGTTGCTTGTTGTCACGCTCAAGTAACACAAAGTCACCATTTTTACGTCTACGTAGGTACATAGTCGGTAGAGGGAACAGGCGCACTGGCCGCTTAAAATGGTCGCGGATTTTTAAGAAGGCGGCATCACCAAAAGTGAAATAGTTATTACAAAACGATTGAAGTTGTCGACGTCTTACCCCTCCGCCCGCGATGAAACGAGCAGCAACATAGTTCGCACGTGCTTTTAATAAAGAGCCATGATAGGCATTAGCTCGTGATGTCTCGGCCAATCCTTGTCGTGAAATGGGCGGTTCCCAATAGTTGTCTGTGTCGTTGTAGAACAGCTCAGAATAAGACGTCATCCAACTGGTCGAGTCGATGGCTTCTGGTGATGAGTCAATGTGATAAACAGACTCGGCTAGTGCTTCTTGCTTAACTAGTTTTGTTTTAGTGTCGGTCATGCTGCAGTGGCCCAAGTTGATTTCGTTGGTGTTTCGTGATCTAACGGTTCGTTGATAATGGCGTGTGAAATTGCCCAAAACGCATCGGCGTGGCCTGTTGTCTCACTTCGAGCGGCTTTAAAGGTCATGGCGTTACCGCTATTGGTCGGAACCCGTTTAATTGCCATGAAGGCCATAGCAATGTCTTTGTGCTCGGCATCAAACTGAAGTCGCTTAGCTTCTATGACGTCGATCATCTTCATTACAAGGCGGTTTTTGTTTTCATTGCTGTAATGTATGGCGTGCGCTTCACGTGGATGCTTTTTCTTTATTAGGTCCCAAACACCACCCCCAATGCCGGTTGTATCTACGCCTATGTAAGTGACCTTATAGCGCTTAAATACCTTTTCGATCTCAGCTACGTGATATTGGAAGTTCAGTCCTTTCCAATAGTGTTTTTCTAACACACGGAATGTTTCACCGGCGACTGCTGGCGGTGCGATGACCACTAAACAAGCATTATCGCGCGTTCGGCTAGGGTCATAACCTAACCAGACTTCACGACCTGCAAAGGGTAATTTGGTTTTCGGCTTGAAATCCTGCCAGTGAGCAGAGTCAACCATGCCTTTCTCAAGATCAGAGAATTTGAAGACAGACAAAGCGCTGTCAACAAAGACACACATAAATAGGTTGTCGAAATCGTCTTTGCTGTATTCGTCTTTCAGATCTTCAATGTCGAATAAGTTACAGCCGCCCGCTGCAGCATCTTCAATGGTAACGACATAACGCCACTGCTTATCAGGGCAAAGTACACCGCCATTTCTATATTCCTCGAACGTAGGAAATTCAATTTTAGTGCGGGAGTCTCGACCTTTTCGCCATTGGTCGCCAGTCCAAAATGGGTATGCCTGGTGCATTTTCGATGATGGAGTCGAAAAGTAGGTCTTACGCCATTTTTTATGGGTAGCCATGGCCGAAGCGAGTTTATTGAGTTCGTTAAACTTAGGTATCCAGAAATACTCATCGATATAAACGTGGCCGTGATAACTCTGGGCGGTTTTACTATTGGTCGACAAAAAACGAAGTTCAGCACCATTAGAGAGAATGATTGGGTTCCCGGTCAGCTCGATGTTTAAGAACTCTTTTGCAATCGCAATGATGTAGCTGCGAAAAACTTCCGCTTGAGCACGTGACGCTGACAAAAAGATTTGGTTGTCACCAGTTAGAATCGCGTCTTCTAACGCTTCACCACTGAAATAATAGGTCGCACCAATCTGGCGGGATTTAAGAATATTTCGAATCCGCTGTTTTATGTTGTTGCGCATTACGTGTTGATAGGCGAACAGGGAATCGTGCCACGTGGCGAAATCTTCTTTGTTCAGTTCGCTGATGTCATTCTTTTTGCCTTTGCGCTTCTTTGGTTTAGAGCGACGGTCAGAACGCTGATCACTAGAGTTGTTTTTGTTGCCAGCGTTTAAAGATTGTTCACTTTGCTGCTTTTCTTGTGCTCTTTGTTTCTTCAAAGATGCGTGATGTTTTATAAGCCTATCCAGCATGTCTAGCTGGTTTTTGCTTGGTTCTTCCAATTCGAGCAGCGTTTGAATACGGTTCGCTATCGCTTCATCAATTGTTTGTTCACGCAACATATCCCGCCAACTGAATTTGTCTGCCCAGTAATAAATGATGCGTTCATTATTCAGGTTCAGTTCGGTAGCGATTTCACTTGGCGTCCAAGCTTTTAAATAGAGTGCTCGGGCGGTTTGTCGTACTTCGGGGGAATAGGCCATAAGCGCATCATACGCCCCGAAATATTGAAAATGATGAATGGAAATTCGGATGAATTCGGATAGAGGCCAAACCCGAATCCCTAGGAATTGAAGTAGCTGATCCCCTCCATTCAAAGGCGTATTGTTTTCTCAAACGGTGTGTGATTGACAAGTTTGAGTACAAAAATGCCAAAGATTAGTGAGTGGAAAATCATAGCGACAGAGGGCCCAACCGTTGACGGGAGAAAAATCACCCGTGATTGGATTGAACAGATGGCCGCGAGTTACTCAATGGATGAATACACCGCACTTATCTGGCCTGAGCATCGCCGCTTCTATGGTTACGGTGAAAACTGGGGACGAGTGGTCGAAGTGAAAGCGGAGCAGTTGAACGGTAAATTACGCCTATTTGCGAAGCTCGAACCTAACGATTATATGCTCGAAGCCAATCGTAGAAAGCAAAAACTGTTCACCTCTATCGAGCCAAACCCCGATTACAAGGGGGAAGGTCGTTGCTATTTAATGGGCTTAGCGGCGACTGACTCACCAGCGTCAACAGGGACATCACGCCTTCAATTTTCTCGCATTAAAGGTGAAACCACCGAAATTCAAGCTAGCCACCTAGAAGAAGTCGATTTTTCAGATTGCTTTACTCATAAAGACCGATTTTTTGCGGCATTCAATGAATTTTTCTCTTCTGGTGATGAAGAGCCAGAAACGCCATCAAAAGTAGAGGACACCGACGTGACCGAAGAGCAACTCAAAGCCGCACTGGAAGAACATTTTTCTGTCTTTAAGGGCGAGTTTAAGAAAGAACTGAAAGAAGCGTTCAATTTGCAAGAAAGTCCAGAGCAGCCAGAAGAGGCCAGCCAAGCCACCGTTGAGCAGTTTTCTGCAACGTTGGAAGAAAAGTTGGCCTCGTTTATTGAGAAAGTGAACGATATCGAAACTAAGTTCGCTGAACTATCACAAGAAGTACCTAATCAAGAGCCGGATCCATCGGGTGCGAGTGAGAAGTTCTCATCTGAGGAGATTATTTAATGCTTAACGCAATATCGACTAAATACCTACAAGAGTTTTGTGCGGCAACATTAGAAGCCGCGAATGCTCCACAAGGGACGCAGTCTTTTAACTTAACGCCTCCAATGGAAACTAAGTTACGCCAAGCGATCATGCAGTCGAATGCGTTTCTAGGCATGGTTTCATTGTTACCTGTTCAGCAAATCAAAGGTCAAGTGATCGATGTTGGTGATGATGGCTTGTCGACGGGTCGCTCCGACACTGGACGTTTTAGCGTTGAAGTGGGACAAAGTGGCAATACTTACGAACTAACCAAAACAGATTCTGGCGCACATATCCTTTGGGAAACCATGACCCAATGGGCTAATTCCGGTTCGAAAGGCCAATGGTTGGTCATGATGAAAAACGCGATTTCTCGTCGTTTTGCGTTAGACATGCTGCGAATTGGTTTTAACGGTACCTCTATTGCGGTCAAAACTAACCCAGTAGCTAATCCTCTTGGCCAAGATGTGAACAAAGGTTGGTTAACAATAGTTAAAGAGAAAAAATCAAGTCAAGTTCTTCCGTCGGCCCTGTTAGATCCTACCGGAGCTGCTGAGGACTCCTACAAGAATTTGGATTCCTTAGCTCAAGACCTAATCAATACCACCATTGCTCCAGAGCATCGCCAAGATCCAGATCTTGTCGTGTTGGTGGGTTCTGACTTGGTGGCGGCTGAGCAGCATCGTTTGCTTGAATCTGCAGATAAACCAACGGAGCACAAGGCGGCACAGAGCCTGGCTAAGACTATCGCGGGTAAAAAGGCCTATACACCACCATTCTTTCCTGCTGATCAGCTATGGGTGACCAATACCAAGAACTTGCAAATTTTAACGCAAGAGGGGACGCAATGGCGTAAACAGAAAAACGATGAAGATGAGCTTCGTTTTAAGCAAAACCATATCCGTATGGAAGGTTACGCTGTGGGTAATTTGAAAAAGTTTGCGGCTATCGAATCAGTCACTGTCGTTGACTCTGATTCAACAGTTTAAGGGGTGAGATATGGTGAGCCCGTTAGCAAGACAGCGCCGACAACTTCTTGAAAAGCATGCTAACCAGTCTGCATCGGAATTGATTTCCGGTGCAGATACCGAAAGCCTGCACATCAAGCTGCTCGGTTTTGAAGACGATCGCAAGTGCCTAAAACAGCTCAATGCCATCGAAGACAGAGTGAAGCATAAACGAGAGGTTTTAGTACCGAAGTACAAACCTTACGTGGAAGCGTATTTGGAAAAAGGTGAAGTCTTCGAAAACCCAATCTTTACCAATATGGTGATTTGGTTATTCGATGTTAACGAGATGGATACCGCTATTGATTGGTGCATGAAAGCCATAGAGATGGACTTGCCGACACCAGAAAACTTTCGTCGTGACTGGCCGACAGTTTGCGCTGATGCCGTTCTTGAGTGGGCAGAGAAAGAATCGGCCCGTGGTCATTCGATTGAACCCTATTTCGGACAGGTGTTTGAAAAGGTCGCTAAAGAATGGCGATTGCATGAAAAAGTTCAATCCAAGTGGTACCGATTTGCAGGCTTGCACTTAATTCTAAATGAACAGGGACAACCGCAGCCCACGGCTATCGGGGACTTAGAAACATTAGAAAAAGCGTTGGTATTACTGCAACACGCTCACGATAAGTACGAGAAAGTGGGGGTGAAAACCAAAATCGGTCAAATCGAGCAACGTATTCGTGCCATTAAAGAAGGTTCGAATCTTTAAAGACTCCTATGCCGCCGAGCCTCGACTGGCGAGGGTGCGATAGCTTTTAGTTCATCGTGACCTATCGACCCAGTGGCTAGAGGCTCACTTATATCAAGGGGATGCAATGTTTAATGGTTCATCAGGAGCAGACTATCAAGATACCAAAATCATCAATGATGGTTTTTGGCCGGATATTAATGCCGGTGATTTTGAGAAACGTCGTGGGGTACCAGCTCATATGGACAAAGAAGCGATTGCATACGCTGTCGCTGCTGCAATTGCACAACTAAACATTGAATTAAACACGACCAAAGAACAATACCAAAAAAGCGGGTTTGCTAAAGCTTCCAGTGTGACAGGGCAACCAAGCATTGGAGAGAAAAACTTATTAGTCATTCTGTATGAAAAGGCGGTTTATGCGAGAGCCAAAGCCGACTTGTTACCTGAGTTCGCCACCCAGCAAACCAAAGAAGCCGGTGATCGAGTCGCTGAAAAAGAGTCTGACACCAAAGAGAGTTTGCTAGCAGAAAGCCAGCAGCATGTTCGAGCGATGAAAGGCAAAGGTCGAGTGGGTGTGGAGCTTATATGAGTTTTGAGCCAAAAGGTCAAAGTGAAATGGGGTATTT
>NZ_JBFRVX010000310.1:0-6018 GCF_041475345.1 Vibrio sp. 10N.222.48.A3
AACAACGCCCAT
The DNA here is from genome assembly GCF_041475345.1 of Vibrio sp. 10N.222.48.A3. NCBI lineage: Bacteria > Pseudomonadati > Pseudomonadota > Gammaproteobacteria > Vibrionales > Vibrionaceae > Vibrio > Vibrio sp. 10N.222.48.A3. The sequence continues at coordinate 13 of NZ_JBFRVX010000310.1, forward strand.
AGAGAAGGTAGCAATAATAGCGGTAGATAAAATTTTCTTATTCATGATGAATGCCTTTGTAATTTGAGAACGCAATCATCATGACATTGAATCTAGAAACGAAAAATTCACATATGCGGGTTAAAATCCATCAATATGGCTAGATAACACGTTAATATTGTTACCTAACCCATTAATATAACTATGGGGCGAAGTGTGCTTGAGTGATTTTCTTGATTGTAGGTAGTGGTTCTTTGTTACCCATTGATACTGGGTAATACAAGGTTAGTCCAAAATTAAAATGATTTGCGACCTGTTTTACTTGGAGAGCTACCAACTCGCCGCGCTGGACTAGGGGCTTTGCTAGATCGGTACTCATGATTGCCCAACCGTCATGTTTTACCAATTCTAATAAGAGGTCGTTATTGCTGACTAGGTGGTACTGGGGGGAAATAAAATAGAGCTCTGGTAGCGTGTTGAAATGGTTTTCGCTCACATATTGCTTGTCTAACTTTAAGTCTTCAATTGACAGCGCGTTGAGGTGAGGGAGTTTGCTTCTTTTTCCTGCATACATACCTAGCTTGCCATAGCCCAAAGAGAAGAACTCGATATTTTTACTAAAACGTTGGATGTTTTTATGCTCCATAAGCGCGATGCTGTTCGATTCAGATTCAATGTTATCAAACGCGTCCTCTCGATTACGATGCAGCCAATGCACACGAAGTTCAGGGCATTTTTGTTGTAAAGCGTGCTCGATTTTGACAGCCAAATTGAGTGGTAGCGAAATGTCGTGATAGATATTGAGCGTCAGCATCTCATCCATATAGATGTTTTCTAATGAGGTGCTGAGCTTCTCAGTGTTATTCAACACAACCTTGGAGCGTTGATAGATATGATCAGCCGCTTGAGTCGGTGTTGCTTTCTTTCCGATGATTTCAAATAGCGTAACGCCATATAAGTCTTCGACGGCCTTTACTTGGTCTCGTATTGTGGTGCGGTCTTTGCCTAACTTTTTGGCAGCTGCGCTGTATGAAGATGCTTCGTACGTGGTGCAAAATGCCAATAGATGCTCATAAGAAAACATGCTCAAACCTCAATAGAAAGTAAACCCAGACCTTATGATGGAAATTATCCCGCATTAATGTTGAATTCGCTAAATTTTATCTTCGGTAATGAGATGAAAATGTGATCAATACTAGGTGTTTATTTTTCGAGTTCGATTAACGCGCTTCAAGCAAATGCGGTGTGTCTATTTTTATCTGCCTTACCAAACCTATATACGGCAATTCAGTGATGATTTCATGTGACGATACAGAGATGATTTTTCTTGGCGTTGAGAACATACGGAGGATTATATCTCTTGAGAAAGCGTGGAATTTAACTTGATCAATTTTCCTTGATGCTTCTTCTAAACGAATTGAGTCTGCAATCACATCAAACTGGATATGGTTGTTTTCAAAGCGTTGCCACTCAGTGTCGAACTTCACCGTCACCTGAGCAACGGAACCTGATGGGGCGAAAAAATTGAAGTGCATGGCGTGATAAGACTTGTCCTTAGTCATGAAGACTTCAGATTCTGTCTCGACGACGCGTATATCCCATAACTGAGCCAAGTAACCAAATTGACCTGGGTATCTTCTGTGCTTATACGACCAATACTGATCGACAAACACCGATTCTGGGCTGTATTGAGAAATGTAGATGTCTTTGATGACGTAAGAAATCAGCGCCACAATAATGAAACCGCTTGTGATTATTTTAGTGGTGATAGATGACATACAAGCACCTCCTTATTGTGATCTCGCCAAAACAATCTCGGCAGTGACGGGGCAGAGCTTTCACGATGAAAGGGTAAAGTATCGAAGAGTGCACTCTGTTGAGCTTCAATCAGTAGCGATTGGCAGATTTGAATGTCTTGATCACTTGGCGTCTCAGCGTTTTGATGGATCAACATCGGGATAGGTGGCGCTATGGTCGGCTCTGCGATTAGGCGACTGAATGCGCCGTTATGGTATAAGCCGACTAAGTTCCAGCCGATAAAAAGAACACATGCGAACCTGATAAGGTTATGAATAAAAAAGGTTTTGTTATGTTGAACCCAGTTTGCTGTTTTTGACCATAACGAAGCGTGGCGAGCAATCAATGATTGGTATTCTGTTTCAGTGAGCGCTTGAGTTTCTCCGATGTAGGCGTAGCCCTTCATCACTTGAGTTTGGATGAACTTTGGTTGTTCGCTCGAATCTCCCAGTTGGGCACGCAAGTTTTTTACCGCGGTGGCGACACTCGATTTTGCACGCGTACTTTCCCAAATGGCCTCAAGAATAAATGATGATGTGAGGTCAGAACCTGAATGTTCAATGAAAAGTGACAGCAACTTCCACTCATTGGAACGCAGTTGCGTCTCTTGCAAAGACGTCAGGTTTAACAGCTTTCCGCTTTGACTGTTAAAAAGCAGATTTTGATTTAATAGGTAGAAACTCATCGTAGCTCACTCAAGGTTAAGTCTAAATCTTACTTAAGGTGGATCGTATCGTCAGTAACTTTTGAGCCCACTTGCGACGCCGAGCAAGCTCAAGTGGACTCTCTTGTTTCGCTAATATGCGATCAGCGTGCGCTATTTTATTGGTCAGCCAAAGGCTTTGATACTGAAAAATATTTCTCACTATCGTATCAGCGGTCGCTGAGTTAGTTTTTGATTTCAACTGTTCAATGGCTTGATTTATGTTGTCGAGTTTGGCTTTTAATCGAGCTATTTGGTCTTGAGGTGAGAGTGTTGGGCGTCCTTTCTTAACGGGTTTATCTATTGCCGAGCCACTTTCACCATCGCTACTTTGGTTAGATTTTAATTTTGAACAATCGATGGTGCGCTCATTAAGCTGATGTTCTTGGCACAGTATCTGATCTTCTAATACTAGGCTCTGATTGACGAGTTTTTGCAGTTCGCTCATCGGTTTTCTACCGGCTTTTGTTTGGGTTGTTGCTTTGCTGTTTTTTTCGAGCGCCTTGGCGGCCAGTGTTTCGATGCTTAATGCTGCTTGGTTGTGTGCATGACACACCTTTCTGTATTCGAGGTACGTATCTTGAAGCGCTTGCTCTTGTCGCATTAATTGCACAGGCAAGGGGAGTGCTGGTCTGCCCGCGCTGCTTTGTGCTTGCCTTAGCAGCAATGAATCTATTTTGTTGTCAATAATATGCAGCATCAGTAAGCGAATGATCTTTCGTTGATGCTTGATGCGCTCAAGCACAAACGAAGTGTCGTCACTCCAGAAATGATTGAGACTTTCTGAACCATTCAATAAAGCTCCGTTAAGCTCTCTGATGCTTGATTTGAAGCTTTCAGTGACGGTATAGAACCAATCATCTTGTTGAAAGCCAGTCGCCTTAACTAATGTACTTTCGAGCCAAGAGGCCACTGTTTGCGAAACTAACGTTTGCGAGATTACCGTTTGAGATATTCCCTTTTGTGATATTCCTTTTTGCGTGACAGCTTGCTCATGGAGCCAAAGCTGATCCGCGAAATCACACACAAGTATTGACCTTGGCTGCGCAGGAAGCGATCTAATCCGAAGCTGGTACAGGCTAATAAGTTGCTGCACATTACCTAATACCTTCTCTTGGGTGCTTTGCCATTGCTTGATCGGATCAGAATGACGTTGCGCAGACAGCATTAGGTTATCAATGCTGCTCCAAATCTTATACTCCTCGGAGGCGCTGATGATGTCGGCGTTAATGAGAGCCAACTGCTCTGCGTTGTGGTCTGGGTAGTGTTGACGAAACTGAGCTTGGTAACGAAGGTTAAGGCTCACGTAATCTTGATAGTCTTTTACAACGTGTTTAGCAAGCTTCACAACTGGCGACAGCGTAGGACGACCTCGTTGATGAGTCTTCATCATACTGACTCAAATGCGGAGAATGGTTTTGCCAGAGGTAGCACTTTGACGGCATTCCAGTGAGGCTTACCTTTTACTTCCTCAAGCTCCATATAAACTCGCTGACCTTCCTCTACGTTAATTTCACCATCAAATTCAATGACACTGATGTGAATGAGTACATCAATATCACCGTGATCAGGTTTAGCAAAACCAAACCCGTTTTCTAGGTGAAACCAAGTGATGTAGCCACGAGTGCAAATCAAATCGGACATTTACGAGATTAACTCAGTGAATAGGTAATGAGGTGATTCTATCAGTGGGTTTTATGACTAATTTTGATTTAAATCTATTTAATAAGTAATTAATTAAATCCAAATTCTATGTGGAACCCGACACAAAACCCTCGGTATTTGCCAGTAAATCATGACTTAGAACAAGTTTGATTCCGACGGCGCTACAGCTCAACGCCCTAAATCGCAAAACTTGACTCAAAAGGGCGCAAGTCCGTTCATCCATTTGATGTGTTGGTGGGTCATTCCATGAAAAAACAAACTTCAATGCTTACAAGTTCGGTTGCCGTTAATCGCAGAACGCCGAGATCTTCTATGAAGATCTCGGCGTTAGCTGTGCTGGTGGCCGGAGCATTAACGAGCTACGGAGCATTGGCTGAAAGTGTCAGCTTAAGCGAGCTGTATCAGCAGTCTCTCGACAATAACCCTGCGTTAAAAAGTGCAGCACTAGCCATTGATAGTGCGACCTATGGTGCAGACAAAGTAGGTGCCGCGTATTTACCTCAGGTTGATGCAAACCTTGCGTATGGTGTGCTTCGTAACAGCTACACCACACTCAACGAGATAGACACCAACGCGGCGCAAGCGTCTATTTCTGTTGGGCAAAATCTTTATAACGCGGAACTGAACGCGGCAAATGAGCTAAGTAATCAGCAGGTTGAGCTCAGCCAAGTCTCACACCAAGTCGCGTTAGAGAGCCTCGCTTTACAAGTCGTGGTGGGTTATTTCAATGCCCTTAAAGCGCAAGAGTCGTTAAAGCAAACCAAAGCGACACAAGAAGCGATCGAAGAGCAACTTAAGCAAACCGAACGTCAATTTTCATTGGGGATGATTCCGGAAAATGACGTGATTGATGCGCGCGCTCAGTTCGATTTAGTTTCTGCATCGGTGATTGTGGCTGAAAACGAAGTTGAGAAATCATTGGACGCGCTTTACGAGCTGTCTGGCAATGAGTTTTCGTCGGTTTATCCACTGAATACGGACCGTTACGACGCAAATATCCCAACGCCGGAAAATGCGCTGACATGGCAGGAAAAAGCCCAGCAATTTAACCCTGAGATGCAAATTCAGAAACAGCTGGTTGAGCTAAGCAAGCAGCAGATTGAACTTGCGCAAGCTGGACATCAACCGTCGTTAGGCTTGGTTGCTGAGTACCGGTATACGTTTGCGAGCGAGATTCGTAGAACCGAGATGGGTCAGTCAAAACAACAGTTTAATAGCATTGATGACAACTCAACTGTGTTTGCAGGTGTAGCAATGACCTTGCCTGTTTACCGAGGCGGGGCAACCAGCAACGAAGTACAACAAGCCAAGGTTCAATACCAACAAGCCCTTCAGCTTCAAGAGCAATCTTGGAGAAGCGTAACGCGTCAAATCCGCGGTGCAGAAAAAGACCTCAATGCCCTTATTAGTGCTCAGCAAGCCTATGCCAACTCTGTTCATTCTGCCGAACGTTCACTTGTTGCGACTCAACAAGGTTTTGAAATTGGCAGCAGAACGATTGTCGATGTGCTGAACGGAACTCGTCAGCTCTATGCGGCGAAGCAAGACCTGACTGAAGCGCAAATTGATTTCATTTTGGTGTCACTGCAGCTCAAGTTCTTGGGTGGCGAGCTTTTACCTGAAGACATCAGTGCGATTAACGCTGGTTTGAAACGCTAGTCGAAAAAGCTGGTTAAAGCGCTCGCTCGAAATCATGGCGTCAACGCCGAATAGAAAATAGATCAAATGTGATGGCACCTGAGGTTGAAGCTCAGATTGAATCAAGGATGCGGTCACTCAATGTATCGACGTATTTGTAGAGAACACACGATGAAAAAAACAATAACGTTATTAACCGCAAGTATCTTACTTGCAGGCTGTGG
>NZ_JBFRVX010000311.1:0-10076 GCF_041475345.1 Vibrio sp. 10N.222.48.A3
GAGATGGTTAGTCATGTAATAGATATTTTGCTGGCTCTGCTGACGCATTAATAACCCAGCGACACCGCCTTTTCTATCTGGTCGCCATATATTGTTTGCTAATACGTTGTTCTCGCTGTCACGCTCTTGAAGCTCAATCAGGCCTAAGCGAACAAAGCGTTTCTCTAAGGTTTTAATATTGCTTTCAAAACGCTGATACACTCTTAGAAAATGATCGTGACCATACTCAAATCGTTCCTCAATCTGAGTGCCACTTTTCTCAAAACGAATCGCGGTCAGTCTGTTTTCAGCGTCATAGTCTGCTTCAAAAGGAGTCTCACCTGGCAATAAGCCTTGTACTAAGTTTCCATCAGCATCATAAACAAAAGCGCTACTGTCGCCATCCCACGAGGAAATTTGGTTAAGCGAATTGTACGTGACTTGTGTTTGTGGGCGCTCTAGAAGGAGCGGTTCGTTAGACTCTAATTGGGTGAGTTTACCTGCAACGTCAAAACCGAAAACAAACTTGCCGATTGTATTCACGCCTTTTCGGTATTCGAGCTTGGAGAGATCGCCAATATTGTCAAAGCTCAACACTTGCTTGATGCCATTGGGGTAAGTTAAGTCAGCCGAAACATTATCAGGCGAATCATCGTAGGTGAGTTCAAAGACCTGTTCCAGTGCCGAAACTTGCTTTAGTCGACCCAGAGCGTCGTACTTGTACTCACCGTAGTTATCTCCATCCAACATCAATGAAGACAATCGATTCAGCTTATCAAACCCAAGTTCAATGGTATCGTTGTCCCAAGGGCCATCAATGCTCTCAACTTTACCGTCCGAGAAATAAGAATATTGTGTCAGACCTTGGCCATCAGAGACTGATACCAGCTCTCCTAACGAATTATATTGATAGGAAACTTCTGGTGTAGCGTCGCCATAACTTACACGAGTCAGTTGGTTATTTTCATTGTAATGAAAAGACTTTGTAACGCCTCGAGCATTAGTGGTGCTGTTGATATAACCTTGCTGGTAATCAATTTTTAGCGCGCTGCCATCTGCGTAACGCTTCGTTGTAAGCTGACCCACGGCGTTATATTCAAATTCTGTTTTATTTTGATTGGCGTCAATTAAAGCCGTAGTGCGTCCTGCCGCATCTCGTTTTAACCGTGTAACGCCCAACATAGGGTCAATAACCGCTACCAGTTGCTTTGCTGAATTATATTGATATTGGTAAGTTCGACCTCCCGGAAGGGTTTCGCTCTCTACAAGACGAGGACAACTCCCATAAACAATCTCAGTATCACGATTTCCCTCTCCGCTGACATGAGTGAGTTGGTTAATTCGGTCATAACGATACTGCGTGGCGTTACCATGTATATCAATAACTTGTGTTACGCGCCCTAGCTCATCATATTGATATGACGCCAGCGCCTTACCCTGACTAACAATCGAGTCGAGTCGCCCAGATGAATAACCAAAGTCGACAACGTTACCATCAGCAGTCGTTACTTGTAATAACTGCCCTTGGTCGTTGTATTTATAGCGAGTTTTAACACCGTTTAAATTAGTAGCACCAATCAGTAAGTTATTTTGGCTGTATTCAAAACCCTTTTCGCCTGTCGGCGTGACAGCTTTAATTAAGTTTTGACGATCATCGTAAACATAGATCGTGCTGTTATTGATCGTATCAGTAAACTCCACAACTTTACCAAACGAGTTATTGCGATACTTTACGGAATTACCATCTGAATAAACAGTTTTGGATAGATTACGATTTTGATCGTATTCGAAACGAGTCCATGTACCATCCGGTCTAGTAACCTGTTGAACACGAGAATAACCTTTGGAGAACCGCTGATAGTCATAGACAGTTTTAGGAACGTCGGGTTGGTCATTGTTAACATTAACATCCACGTAATTGATGTAGTGCTCTGGTGAGATGTACCACGCTTTGCCTGTTTCTGAGTTGTAGAAAAACTCCTCTTTATAACCCAGCGGATTTATCGCAGTCACTCGGCTACTCATTCCCATTGGGTCACCAGGTGCTGGATATTCATCTACCCGATTTGAATTAGCGTTGCCTAGCTCAACAATAAATTGGGTTTGTCCCTTAGCATCAGTGATTGACGAGATTATCCCCATCTCATCATAAGTGATATCTGCGGAGTACCCTTGCATGTCCTCAAGCGAGATTAATTCACCTTTCTGGTTATAGTTGAAGTGAGCTTGATACCCCGTCGGGCCTTTCACCGAGACAATTTGCTTGGCCTGGTTATAACTAAAAGTCAGAGATTGATCTAATGCGTTAGTCACACTCGTTAACTGGTCGTCTTGGTAAGCAAACTTAAGTGCGTTACCGCTTTGATCGACCGTGGAACTTAATCGGTAGTTGCCACTTTCCACGTGAGTGAACGTTTTGTAACTGCCGTCAACGTAAGTCGCCTTAATCACGCCATCTTCAACACTCAACCGAGGCAGCAAAGTCGCTTCTCCTGACAGAAGCGATTGTGAATTTAAAACATAGTTAGTACCAATTTGTTGGTATTCATCGACACGTCCTGTTCCCGCAAACAGAACTAGCGAATTAGATTCATTCGGTTGGGTTATATAGTCACTGTAACTATGGGACCATCGAGAGCCAACCGAATTATTTGTATTTTCTTTTCCAAGCGCATTGTAAGTTAATGTGAATTCAATATTAGGTCCATACGCCGAATCAAACCAGATTGGCGTATCTTGAACAACGAGGTTGAGATTATTGAAGTCAAAGTGCCATATTGGTGCTCCTCTCGAAGAATGGCAATCATCTCCTGATTCCCCCCCTTTTTGAGCTTGACCTTGACCTTGTTCGTATGAACTATTTGGCCCTAAAGGGCCTGTAGGTGGTTCAACAGCAGGCGCACACGACTGCAGTAACGCTAACAATACGATTGCAAGCGCGACAAAAATTGCCAAAAGCATCTAAGTTTCCTTAATCGGATTTATGGGTTTAACGGAGTTTCAATTAGAAGGCTTTCTGCCGAGAGTAACGCATCTAACTTATTGGTAGCTTTGTTCATTATCAAAGGACCCAATCTGAATTCGAAATCGTAGTGCATAGCAAGTGACGACTCAGGTCCACTCGACACCTTCGACCTACGATTTATTAATTCTTCATCCGTAAGCGCTCGGTTCCAGAGTTGCACGTTGTCAATCTGAGCATTTACAGGATAAGCCCCCCCAAATGTAATAGGCTCCGTACTCTGTCCACTAAAACGAATATTCGATAAGGTCCCAACTAACTGACCATCAATATATGCTTGAGCGTTAGGGGCTTGGTATCGAAGAGTAAAGTGATACCATTGTTCACTATTTAAACTAGCACTATTATTTCGACTTTCATCACCAACGCCGTAACTCAAATCACCGTTTTTATTTAAACCAATGTAAAAACGATGTTTATTATTGTCATCAGAACCAACGTACTGTAATAGCCCCTTAAGTTGGTTAAACTTGATATCAAACATTAATGTTTTGTCTTCAGAATTAGGATAAATCCCCGTTACAACGTGGCTATTTTTGTTACCATCCAATTGCAGTACACCACTCGATATAGATATACCTTGCTCTCCTTGAGCCAACTTTACTGCTTTGTACCAATCAGTAAATGAGTACCAATTGGTGATACCATCACTATTGCTATCTTTGTTGCCATCCCTAACACGCAAAGCGCTCCCTTCTTCAAGCTCAAACCCATCGAACATGCTATCCCCATCTATATCTGGATCGCATGCAGAGACAAGTATTTCTAATTCTTGTCGATCGGATAATCCATCGTGATCGGTATCGTTTGTTGTGGCATCAACACACATTTTCGCTTCAACGTAATCCGGGATAGTATCTAAGTCAGTGTCATTGACTTGATGACTTTCAAGCTCAATATCATCGACCAACTTTAGGTCGAATTGATCATTGGCGTGATTTTTTACCCATTCTCCTTTCACCGACGAAAAGTCATAAGACGCGATTAAACCCTCGATATGCTCCTTAGGATGCAGCGCCATGAAGCGGTGGAGTTTTGGTTCAGACAAGGCTCTGTCCCATATCTGCACGTTATCAATAAGGCCAGTGTAAAAATCAGAAGCCATTCCCGACTTATTCAAAGCGCCCAACCAAAGTGCATGTTCGAAGGGAGCAGAAATCGTCGACCAAGAACGTATTGTTTCTTCTGTTAATTGTCCATTGAGGTATAGTTGAATATGATCATCATTTACGACTAACGCGATGTGGTTCCAATCATCCGTCGAGTATTCCGGCTCTCTAAAAGAATAACCACTCGATTTGTCTTCACCCCATGCGAACTTCTTCTGCGCATACTGAATTCCAACGTAATAATGCTGGTCGGCAGTTTCACTTACACCGGATAACTGTGATTCTTCACTGGTTGATTTAAACCAATACATTAAGGTTGAATCACCGTTTTCTGGGAAGAAAGACGTAATTGCATAACCTTTACTCGCCGACAAGGCGCCAAATTCGACCACTGTTTCAGGCAATTGCTCTGTTTGTATCTTTCGATATTCATCCCAGTTGGAAATACCGTTGCCATTGCTGTCAAAATTAGCATCAGTAATCAAGCCATCACTACCGTGAGAACGCTCAAAGTCATCCGTCAAGCCATCATTATCACTGTCAGGATCGCAAGGGTTAGTAATCAAAATGAATGGTTTGCCAACTGAGAGTTCATCACCATCATTAACGCCATCACCGTCGCTATCAGCCGTTAACCCATCAGTACAAAAAGCTAACTCTAATCGGTTAACAAGACCATCGCCGTCAGTATCTTCGTCTGTTGGCTCAGCAACTAAGTAAGCGCCTTGCGTTAATTTGAGATCGTATCGTCCTGTTGCTTTATTTTTCACCCAATCACCTTGGGAGTGAGTAAAGTCATACCATGCAGCAAGATTGCTATCCGAAGCTTTGGGCGCAGTAAACATATACTGGTAAATTTCAGTTGCGTTTAATGACCGCTCCCAAATACCAACATTATCAAGTAACCCCTTCATATGTTCTTTAGAGAAGCCTACATCATTAACGGCTCCAAGGTAGGTGGCCCACACATTCGGTAAGTCTGCGCGCAATGGGTATTTTTCATCTACGAGTTGCCCGTTAAAGTATAATTTTGCTTTTCCTTGATTTGACAAGACGAGAGCTAAATGTGCCCATTCATCCGAATTAAGTTTTGCGGCAGTATATGATGTGCTGTGCTCGTCACCATATTTTACTTTATCGTATGAAAAACCAAGTTTATGTGTATCCATGTTCCCTGATCTTTGCTCTTTACTTGGCTGATACTTAACCCAAAACATCAACGTCATGTCATGTGACAACGAGAAGTGATTGGTAATTGCGTACCCATTGTTATCCGTTAACTGCAAAGAACGTGAGGATTCAATGATGTCGTCTTGTGACAACTGTTCAACTTGATGCTGGGCATACGCTTCCCAAAGGCTCAAATTGGGATGATTTACAGAACTTTTCCCTGCGTTACTCTGAAGCGGATCACTGTTTTGTTCTAACTCAAAATCATCCGGAATATTATCCCTATCACTGTCCCATAAACAGGGGTCTGTAATTGTTAAATATTGGGAATTGACCCCATATTCCTGACCATCCAATAGACCATCACCGTCTGTGTCAGCTTGGGTTTCATCTAAACAGCTTGCAAGTTCTAACTTGTCATCTAAACCATCCAGGTCTTGATCAAGTATCGCTTGCTCTGGAGAGATTTTAGCTCCTTGAACCAGCTTTAAATCATACAGCCCTGTGACGCCATTTTTTACCCAACCACTCCTAGTGTGGTTAAAGTCATACAGCCATTGCAATGAGCTGTCTTGTTGGGGAGTTGGTGGCGTAATCATATAGCGTCTAACCTCTTCTAGGCTTAATACGCGTTGCCACAACATGACATTGTCCATTTGGCCGTTCATATGACGATCCGCTAGACCTTCAATATTAGTTGCACCCAAGAAAAACGGATAACCAATCATTTTAAGCGCACTTTCATTCACATCTACCATTTGACCATTAACATAAAGCTTCGATTTTAAATCACTTATAGTTAACGCAATATGGTTCCACTGATTATTGATTAAATCGTGGTGATGAGCGACAGAACCACTACTACCAACCCAATAAAGAGGGCCATACATACTGTGTCCTAAAGACAAAATCACATCATTCGTTATATCACTAACACCACTCATTGATTTGTCATACACGAAAAGATCTTCGTTCGGCTTATACCAAAACATAATGCTGGTAGGTTGCTCTTTTGGGTAATAACCTGAGATGGCGTACCCTTTTGTCTCTTCTATATCCAAAACGTTAGGCGCAACCTGTTCAATAGAGGAGAGAAATTCATCACTGCGGTTTATATATTCAACATACCTATCCCAGTTTGGCTTATTAACTTCAGCATCAATAAGATGGCCATCGGCTAACGTTGGATTCATGTTGTTATCGATTTCAAATGCGTCATCAATACCATCATTGTCAGTATCAGAGGAGCAAGGATTAGTGGTGAACTTTTGGCCATTGATAAGAAAACCTTGATTGAGTTCGTAACCATCGCTAAGTCCGTCACCATCACTGTCTAGCACCTCAGAATCAGTACAATAAGTCGCTTCAAACTCGTCGCTTAACCCATCTTTGTCAGTGTCGTAAGTTTGCTCTGATTCAATGATATGTGCACCCTTCACCAATTTCAGATCATATTTCCCAGTTGCCCTATTTTTAACCCAAGCTCCAAGATGATTTGAGAAGTCGTACCAAGCGACAAGGTTTTCGTTAGTACTATCAGGGCGCTGACGCATATAATTAATTATTTCCCTTTGGTCAAGAGCCTTATTCCAGAACTGAATATCATCAACTTGACCATTTTGATGTTTCACATCCAAGCCTTTATAGTTAACCGCACCAAACCAAAGTGTATAAGAGGACCCAAAATTCTCATTTCGTTTATCAATAATCTGCTCTAATTGCCCGTTAACAAAAAACTTTTGGGTACTTTGAGAGATAACAATCGCCAAGTGGAGCCATTGATCTGATTTGATCGTAATATCTGATTGAAGTTTTTGAGAATTTGAACGAACTAGCGGCTTATCATTTCCACTAATACCTATGTAACTGCCTTTATAAGTATCAGTTTGTACGCCACTAAATTGATCTAGGCCTTGCTTGTTTGGTTTAAACCAATACATCAATGTAGTTTCGTCATCGTTCTTCTCTCGTTGAATATCAGAAACTGCATAACCTAAACTGTTCGACAGGTTCAACTCACCATCTAAGTGTTGCACTTTTTTGCCTTGCTCTAATAGGCGATGCACACTCTCTTCGGCATAGGTTTCCCAGTTGGCAATCTCTTTATCATTTAATACAACATCAAGGTCATGTTTTGTTGGATCCATACCATTGTCTTGCTCAAATTTGTCATCAATACCATCGTTATCGGTATCGCTAATACAAGGGTCTGTGGATTTTAAAGGTGCCAAGGGTGTCAGTTCATTTTTATCTAAAATTCCATCCTCATCACTATCACTGTTATATACGTCCAAGCATTTCCCTAATTCAAAAGCATCAGAAAGGCCATCGCCATCACTGTCTCGCTCTTTGTCCTCTGGTTTTAAGCGAGTAACATCGGTCAACTTGAGATCAAAGCGACCACTCACTTGATTAATTACCCAATCACCACGCGATTTAGAAAAATCATAGGATGCAACAAGCCCTTGAGTGTTTACTTGAGGTGCTTCGGTCATGTAACGACGAACCTGATGTTGCTCCAGGGCTTGAGTCCAAATCTGCACGTTATCAAGAATGCCATTCATGAAATATTTCGGCTGACTCGAATCATTCAATGCTCCGATCCATATCGCGAGTATCTCTTTTCTATTAAACCAAGTTGGCACACGACTCGAGTAAGCTAAATTCCCATCTAAATAAACTTGGGTGGTATAAGTGTTAGAATCCCAAACGAAAGCAAAATGATGCCAATTATCAATAGTGATATTTTGCTGAAATCTCCTAGGATAAAAGGAAGTATTAATAATTCCTTTTATGGTGTTATTGAAACCGATTCCTAATTTTGTTTGGTGCCACCCTTTACCGTTAAATCCAGAATATTGTTCGGATTTATCCTTAGGTTTAAACCAGTACATTAAGGAAAAGTCTTCTTTATTATTCGACAATCCAGAAATAGCATAAGTATTGCTGCCTGTTACATCGAAGTGCCTATCTTCTTCAATAACCTGAACCTCACTGTCTCTCTTTTCAACGTAAGAAACATACTTCTGCCAATAACTGTTCTTTGAACCTAAATGACTTTTCAGCGCATCGTTCTTCGCTGGGTTCATTGAGTGGTGATATTCAAAACCATCAGCGATACCATCGTTGTCAGTGTCGGCATTGCATGGGTTTGAAGTTACATCTAGCGATGAGCCAATACCTAACTCTTCACCGTCAGGAATACCATCCGCATCACTGTCGGAGTTATGACTATCACTACACAGAGCACTCTCGAATATATCAGGTATACCGTCACTATCTGAGTCGATATAGTTTTCTTCAAGCTTCAACTTCGCTCCAGCCACTAGCTTCAGGTCAAACTTATTCGTTACTCTATTTTTAACCCATTCGCCGCGGCTTTCATTAAAGTCGTAAAAGCCAAGTAAGTTATTACTTGTCACTCTTTCGAGACTAAACATGCTTTTTGCGACATCTTGTTGTGATAGCGCTACATTCCAAACACTAAGATTATCGATCACCCCCTCAACACTTTCTGGTTGCCAAGCTCGCTTGTGATGACGAGCACCAATCCAAAGGGCATATTGGCTAGCTTCTTTAAATGCCAAAGATCTCATCGTGTGCTTTAGTTGACCATCAATATATATTTCTGCCACAGAGCTTGAATAGACCAAGGCGACATGCGTCCAATCCTCATCCTCAATCTTCACTTTACTTAACGTGACAGATTTATTTCCAACACCGAACGTGACACTATTTTCTTGATCAATACCGGAATAGAACCGACGACCACTATCATCGTCACTACCCATTGTCTGTTGTTCCTGACTTTCAGCGTGTTTAACCCAGTAAGTCATACTCATCGCTTCACTACCTGGAGCAAACCCAGAAATTGCATAACCATTGGTATTTCTTACATCTAACAATCTGCGTTCGGATATAACTTCCAGTTGCTGTTGCTCATGTTTCTTCGCAATCCAATCAACATAATGCGACCAGTTATCTCCTCGATAGCTATCAACCACCATAGGATCACTGCCAGCTTCAACTTCATACGCGTCTTCGATTCCATCAAAATCACTATCTTGTAAGCAAGGAAGTGAGGTCATAATTATTGATTCACCAAAACGCATTTCTTGACTATCTAAAAGGCCATCATTATCAGAATCGGGGGTTTGCGAAGACATGCATAGCTTGTCTTCGATGTGATCGGGCAATTGGTCTCGATCACTATCTAGTGCAGAAAAAGTATAAATTGGACTTTTGGAGTTAGCGCCTTTTCCATCATGCGCGACAACGTTCCAATATCTAGAATGGCTATCTGAAATATGAGAAAAATCCAACTTTAGTGAAGTAGCTGTGATACCAGTTTTAAATTGACGTAATTTTCCTGGTTCATCACCAAACCAAAAATCGTAATAGGAAGCGCCTTTAATTGGTAACCAAGTAAAAGTAATGGAATGTGACAAGTTTTTTATCGAATAATTATCCGGAGCAGTCAATGTGATAGAATTAAGGTTTGAAGAAACCTCAACTTTGCTTATACTAAGACGATTACCAAGAGCATCAACAGCATAATAGTTAAATTCATTATCGGCTTTTTCATTGATTAATTCTCCACGTAGATTGTATCTATATTCTACTTGACTTGCATTAATGTAGAAAAAACCAAGTAAGAGATATAACATCAACGTCTTTAATGAGATATTAATAAAAGTCACGAATAAAACTCAGGTTAGAATAATCACTGTTAAATGTTATTTAAAAACCTCACAAAATCCCAATCAATTTAATTTATATAGTTATAAGTGTTAATT
>NZ_JBFRVX010000312.1:0-236 GCF_041475345.1 Vibrio sp. 10N.222.48.A3
GCTATAAACAAAGCATTTTAAATATTCATGGGTTTAATAATAGAACTATTACTTTCATAAATGAAAAACACTCATTTCAAAAATGGAATTATTGATGCCGATATTTGTCGTTTTGATCACATAATTTTAGGCGTAGTTTATATTTTGTCGAAACGATAGCGAGTTAGTTTTTAACGTTTAATTTCGTCAGGAGATATAAAGCCAGAAAGATTATTTCTTTGTTAACAAGTAAAGGT
>NZ_JBFRVX010000313.1:0-1721 GCF_041475345.1 Vibrio sp. 10N.222.48.A3
GATTATTTCTTTGTTAACAAGTAAAGGTTTATTAACAAGTCAAATTGCTATTAACAAGTAAGTGCTAGTAACAAAACATATTCAAACTGTGTTTTATATTGACTTACACTGTTAAATATAAGGTTTTATTATGAGGCTTAATGGGATAAGTAGCGACATCCTTGTTGCTGCTAAAAGAGTTGTTCTCTGCCAAATAGTATTAGCCGTCGGTGTAGTTTTATATGAAGTGTTTTTTGGTAATAAAGTAGATATGGAGTCTTCAGCTTTGGGTGTCGTAATCGCGATGTTACCACCGCTGTTTGGTTTTATATATGCAAGCCTTAAGGTGCACAAGAATCCTAATTATAGTTTACGTGACTTAATGCAAATGAGTCGTGTCGTGAAAATAACCTATACGTTCTTAATGTTTATCTTGGCATTCCAGTTTTTTAAATTGGATAACCCAGTAATATTATACGCGTATATTTTCACAATGATTGGGTACTTCTTAACACCATTTATTACTGCCTCTACAAGATCGGAGTACGTGTAGTATGGATCAAGTCACTACCGCTCACGAATACATAGAGCATCACTTAACCTTCTTAACTACAGGTGATGGTTTCTGGGCGTTCAACATTGACTCAATGTTGGTATCTTGGATCACGGGTTTACTGTTTATTGGAGCTTTTCGATATGTAGTGACCAAGGGCACTAGCGGTGTTCCAGGTCGTTTTCAATGTTTTATCGAGCTTATCTTTGATTTCGTTAACAACCTAGTCAAAGAGATTTTTCAAGCGGAGGATAAATTAATAGGGCCACTGGCATTAACCACTTTTGTTTGGGTGTTGTTAATGAATGCAGTCGACCTATTGCCTATAGATTTAATACCAGGGTTAACTCGTGTAATGGGTTTAGAACACTTTAGAGATCTACCGACAGCGGATGTAAATGTCCCAATGTCGATGGCACTCGGTGTGTTTATTTTATTGTTAACTTATACGTTGAAAAATAAAGGTTTGAAAGGCTTTATCAAAGAGCTAACTACTCAGCCATTTGATAACCCTCTTTTATATCCTGTTAACTTTGTTCTTGAATTAATAACATTAATTTCAAAGCCAATATCACTAGGCTTACGATTATTCGGAAATATGTATGCAGGCGAGATGATATTCATCCTTATCGCACTAATGCCTTGGTGGATGCAATGGGCACTAAGTGTTCCATGGGCCTTGTTCCACATATTAATCGTATTCTTACAAGCATTTATATTTATGGTACTGACCGTTGTTTACTTAGCAATGGCAACAGAAGAACACCACTAATTAATAACTAAAAAATTAACTAACACATTATTTATCGGAGATACAAATGGATATCGTAAGCGCAGTTTTATATGTAGCAGGTGCATTACTGATCGGTTTAGGTGCAGCAGGTGCAGCATCTGGTATTGGTAACTTAGCAGGTAAATACCTTGAAGGTGTTGCTCGTCAACCAGACCTTACGCCAATGCTTCGTACTCAATTCTTCATCATGATGGGCCTTGTGGATGCTGTACCGATGATCGGTGTTGGTATCGGTCTATACATCATCTTTGCCGTTGCTTAATTGAAAGCTTTGAAAAGATCGATTTGTAAATAATCAAGATTTAGTGAGGAAGGTATGAATTTAAATGCCAGCATGTTTGGTCAAGCAATCTCATTCGTGATTTTTGTTTGGCTATGCATGAAATATGTATGGCC
>NZ_JBFRVX010000314.1:0-3099 GCF_041475345.1 Vibrio sp. 10N.222.48.A3
GCGAGTGCATGTTAACACAGTCTTTCGGGTTGTACACTCATTGATTGATAAATCAGCGAGTTTTTTTGTCATGTTGCGCTTGTTAACAAAAACTACCTACAACAGCTGATAGGTTTATAAAGTTACACGCCATGACAAAGTAAAAAGGAAGCCTAAGCCTCCTTTTCTTCGTTAGTATAGACGATATTATCGTTTGAAGTTGATATCTTCAGTCTTATCTAAGTTAATTTTAGTCTTAGCTGGTTGAGTCTCTGCGATTATTTTTCCGTGGCGAATAGAGTACTGCACTGGAACTTGGCGACGTACTGCATCAAAACCGTTATCTGCAGGAAGAATTAGTAAGCTTCCTGGCTTACCTTCTTCAATGCCGTAGTTGTCTTGGATATGCAGTGTGCGTGCTGAGTTCTTGCTGATCAAATCAAGTGAGGTGTTGATTTGGTCGTAGCCCATCACTTGCGTTACGTGCAGTCCCATGTGCAGAACTTGAAGCATATTCGCTGTACCCAGTGGGTACCATGGGTCAAACACATCATCGTGGCCGAAACACACATTGATATTTGCTGCGAGCATCTCTTTAACACGCGTTACGCCACGACGTTTCGGGTAGTCGTCGAAGCGACCCTGTAAGTGAATGTTCACTAACGGGTTAGCCACGAAGTTGATACCAGACATCTTCAATAGACGGAACAAGCGAGATGCGTAAGCACCGTTATAGGACCCCATCGCTGTGGTATGGCTTGCCGTTACCTTCTCACCCATTTCGAATTTGTGCGCAAGGGCTGCCAGCGTTTCAACGAAGCGAGATTGCTCATCGTCAATCTCATCACAGTGAACGTCGATCAGGCAGTCGTACTTGCGTGCAAGCTCGAACACGTAATGCAGAGATTCAACCCCGTATTCACGAGTGAATTCAAAGTGAGGGATAGCACCGATAACGTCAGCGCCGATCTTCACGGCTTCTTCAAGCAACTCTTTGCCGTTAGGGTATGAAAGAATGCCTTCTTGAGGGAATGCAACGATTTGGATGTCGACCCACTCTTTCATCTCTTCGCGGACTTCAACCATCGCTCTTAACGCCACTAACGTTGGGTCTGACACATCAACGTGTGTACGCACGTGTTGAACCCCGTTAGCTATCTGCCATTTCAGTGTTTGCTTGGCACGAGACTTTACGTCTTCGATTGATAATAATTCTTTACGCTCAGCCCAACGCTCAATACCTTCAAACAAGGTACCAGAGATATTCCAGTTAGGCTCACCAGCTGTCTGAGTCGTGTCTAGGTGAATGTGCGGTTCACAGAAAGGAGAAACAACAATGCCGCCTTCTGCATCAAGAGTTTCGCCCTGATGGTTGATTTGCGCGTCATTATCGAGAATGCGAGAAAATTGACCATTTTCAATCAGAATTTGTTTCAAGCCCTCTTGGTCTTGAAGTTTCGCGTTCTTGATTAATAAGGTTGTCATAGTGTGTCCTTAAGCGGCCTGAGATTTCAGAGCTTTTTTGTTCAATAGAGGATTTAGCACGAGGTAACTGATTGCACCACCAAACACGGCATTCAAAGGAACGATGCCAGGTAGGAAGTGACCAGCGGCTACGCCTGTTGCTACCGCGATAATGCCAGCCCAGTTAACGGTTTGGAACTCTGCATTTGCAAAATCTTTGTAACGTTTACGGTTCGCGAAGAAGTCGGCGATGATTACGCCACCAATGGGTGGAATCGCTAACGAAAGGAAGGTTAACCAACCAACGAAGTTGTTGTATAACCAAAGCGCGAAAATCGTACCGATAATGCCGTTAATGATAGACATTGTAGTACTTGAGCGACCTGTGATGTTAGATAAACCCAGACCTGACGCATAAAGTGCATTTTCATTGGTTGTCCAGATATTCAAGCCAAGCACGATGATGGCTGGAAGCAGTAGACCTTGCGCGATCATCACATCTGAAATATCAGCCTGACCGGTTGCTGCTGCGCCTGCTGCGCCGAAGATAAACATCAGCGAGTTACCGATGAAGAACGCGACCATTGTAATTAACACGGCGCTTGCTGGCTTTTTACCGAAGCGAACGAAATCGGCAGTCAACGTACCTGCACTTACAAACGAACCTACAACCATTGCTAGTGCCATTGAGAAGTCCATTGGCGTCTCTGGCTTAATCAGCTGCAGTTGCTCTAGTCCACCAACACTGTCTACGGCTGTTAGTACTGAGTAACCACCCAAAATTGCAATCGCGGGCACCGCAATTGCTGAAAGCACCATTAGCGCTTTAATACCGAAGTACACCGTACCTGTCATCAAAAGGCCTGACACAATAATCAAGGTGTTGGTATCAATGCCTGTGGCTTTCTGTACCGGAATTGCGAACATGGCAACGCCTACACCAAACCAGCCGACTTGTGTACCACCAAGTAGAGCAGAAGGAAGCCATGAGCCTTTAGTACCAAAAGAGAAACGAGCAAGGAGATGAGTAGAGAGGCCAGTAGATGAGCCGATGTAGCCAAGAAAAGAAGTGTAAATACCAAGAATTAGGTTACCGATGAGAACGGCGAGGAAGAAATCGTTGAAAGAAAGACCTGTCCCGAGTGAACCACCTGTCCACATACTTGCAGAGAAGAAAGTGAGTCCAAGCATTACCATGGTGAGTGAAGCAACTCCTTTCCTAGCCGATGTTGGAACCGGCCCAAGACTGTAGTTATTATCCGCAGCCATTTTTTACCTCCGCAATTGTTCAAAATTAAAATTAACGGTCGCCGTATTGCAGGCAAACGTGCGCATTATCGTGATATAAATAACATAGTCAATGCTAGTTTTATCAATAAGCCATCTATTAAGGCGGTTATGTTAAAAATAGACATTTAAAACATAAGGTTACTTTTCATATTTATTCTTAAAAAATAATTAGAAAACGTTTTCTATGGCGTAGGTGATGAGCCAGAATTGAACTTCACTATGAATGCTAGCGATTATGACTATGAATGGGTGTCTGTATATTGGATGGGCGATGTTTCTTAAATTGCAGGCAAAAAAATGGCCAATCGCAATACTCGCAATTGGCCTATATATATCGTGAACAAGAAAGGTTCACTAACAACGTCA
>NZ_JBFRVX010000315.1:0-4267 GCF_041475345.1 Vibrio sp. 10N.222.48.A3
TATTGCTGATTTAAACCTCCTTCTTCAATTTGATGTAAGTAGCGCCGCTACTGGAATTAAAGTTCATCAAGAGGCTGCTCAAGAAACTCAAGACGCTGTTAAGCGCCTATTCGAAAAGAATCTTTGCACTCAGCCAGACGGTGGTTACCTAACAGATGAAGGTATCCAGATGGCAGAGCGCGCAGACAAGTTACTTCGCGTACTGAACTAAAACTCCACGGTTCTAGTAAAAACTCCACTCGCTTCGGCCGTGGAGTTTTTTCATTTTTGGGCAAAGGTTTGTTAGGCTTATTGTAAATTCGTCATTTGCAGTTGTGAGGAACACATGGCTTCTATATTTATTGTTGGTGCAGGATGGGTCGGTGCACCTTTATCTGAACATTTAGAAAAACATGATAACCAAGTCGTCGTGACGAAGACTACCCAAGAAGGCGCTGACGCTATTGGCAACGAACGCATTCCTTGTGAAGTATTCAGTTTTGATGCAATACAACCTGAACGCTCTATTGGCCAACTCTACTCACTCCTATTGGAAAACAATACTGAGATAGTGATTGGTAGCTTTCCTCCCGGCTTTAGAAAAGGCGCTGGTGTCGAGTACGCCGACTATTGGCAACAACTGACCAGGGCTTGCCAGAAGGCTAACGTGAAAAAGCTCATTATGGTCAGTTCGACGACGGTATACCCAACCAAGCCCGGAGTTCTGTACGAGCAAGACGCCTCACTCACTCTTTCTACCTCAGAAAACGAGCAAGCATCCGCATTTTCGGACAATGCACGCGTGATGCTGAAAGCTGAACAGCTGGTGATGGATTCCGGCATCGATTACACCATTCTTCGTTTCAGTGGATTAATTGGCCCGAACCGTCACCCATCGAGGTTTGCAAGTAAATTGAAGCAGGTTAGTACTCAAGCTCCTGCCAACATGCTTCACCTTGATGATGCGATTGGTGCGGTCGATTTCGCCATCAATCAACTGCACAATGAAATCGTAAATGTCACCACACCAAATACAGTGAGCAAGGCAGAGTTCTACGCAGCAGCATTAAAAAGTGCCAATAGCAGCGAGCCACTTCCCCCTCTTGTCGATACGCCAGACAAACTGATCTCGTCGAAAAAGATTCTCGACTTAGGTTACTCGTTTAAATTCGAATCCACACTGGACGCACTTCATGACTGAGCAATCTACAGCTAAGAGAAATCCCAATATAAAACTGCATCGCTCAGTAGACACCCTTTGGAACTTTATGTCTATGGGTCACAAGGTTACGCCTTCAGACTGTATTTTTGTATTGTGTAGCAACGATACCCGCGTCGCTGAATATGCAGCCGAGCTTTATCACCAAAAGATAGCGCCTTACATCGTTTTTTCTGGTGGTGTGGGACGTTTTACAGAAGGAAGCTTTGAGCGTTCAGAAGCAGAAACGTTCGCTTCTATCGCACGAGACTGTGGTGTGCCTGACTTAGACATTATCATTGAGAAGCACGCGACAAACACTGGGGAAAATGTACGGTTTACCTACGAGCTACTGGATCAGCGAGGATTATCACCTAAACGGCTGACCCTAGTTCAGAAGCCCTTTATGGAGAAACGCACTTACGCAACGTTTGCTAAACAGTGGCCTGACGAAGTTACCGAGATTCAAGTCACTTCACAATGGCAAGACTGGGATGATTACTTTAACGAAGAGTTGCCGTTAGACATGGTGTTAGGTGCATTGATTGCTGATTATGAGCGAATCAAATCCTACCCCGCTCAGGGCTTTCAAATTGAGATGCCCATCCCTGACGACGTTGACCATGCCTATCAAGCATTGAAGAAGCTGGGTTTCGAATAAAACTTTAAGTCACGCAATACTCTTTTTCAGAAAACAAAAACGGTGGCACTTGGCCACCGTTTCTTATTCTAGCTATTACTTGAGCTTGTTGATTTCAGCTTTATTCACTTAAGAAGAATTAACCAAAGAGCTGCTTATTTACCTAACGCTTCTTTATAATGTAAACGGCAAGCCGAAACATATTGGTCATTGCCACCAATAGCGACTTGGTCACCTACAGCAATTGCCACACCGTGCTCATCTGTACGAATTACCATATTGGCCTTACGGCCACAGTGGCAAATTGTTTTAAGTTCTACTAATTTGTCAGCCCAAGACAACAAGTAGCGGCTACCTTCAAATAATTCACCCAAGAAGTCAGTGCGCAAACCGTAGCAAAGTACAGGGATGTGCAGCTTATCAACCACTTCTGTTAGTTGGTAAACCTGCTCTTTCGACAAAAACTGACACTCATCGATCAATACACAATGACGCTTTTCTTCTTCGTTGAGTTTTTGAATTGCCTCAAACATATTGGTGTCGTTTTTAAACAGTTGAGCTTCAGATTGAAGACCAATTCGTGAACTCACTTTACCGATACCATAGCGATCATCTAATGCAGCCGTAAAGATCACTGGTGTCATACCACGTTCTTGGTAGTTGAATGAAGATTGAAGAAGCGTTGTTGATTTACCCGCGTTCATTGCCGAGTAATAAAAATACATCTGAGCCACAGAAATATTCCTGTTAATTAAAAGTTGAAGATAAAAAGGTGAAATTAGAGAATTTTTGCTAGAAAAAAGGGCTGAAAATCAGCCCTTTTTATAAGATTTACTTACGACGCCAAGTCGTACCTTCTGGACCATCTTCCAGAACAATACCTAGCTCGTTCAGCTTATCACGTGCAAGATCGGCATTTGCCCAATCCTTCGAAGCGCGAGAGTCATTACGTAGCTTAATTAGGCCTTCGATTTCAGCGACTTCGTCATCGTTACCTGCTGTATCGCCTTGCAAGAAAGCTTCTGGATCTTGGTGAAGAATACCGATGATGTCTGCCAGTTCACGCATCAACGCACCTAGTGCACTTGCTTTTTCTATGCTTTCAGTCTTGATACGGTTGATTTCACGAGCCATTTCAAACAGCACTGAATAAGCTTCAGGTGTGTTGAAATCATCGTTCATCGCTGTAGAGAAACGAGTCACATACTCTTCACCACCAGCAGGGGCTGCGGTAACGTCTAGACCACGAAGTGATGTATAGAGACGTTCAAGTGATGCACGAGCCTGATTTAGGTTATCTTCGCTGTAGTTTAGTTGGCTACGGTAGTGACCAGACATTAGGAAGTAACGAACTGTCTCTGCATCGTAATGCTGAAGTACGTCACGGATAGTGAAAAAGTTACCCAGTGACTTAGACATTTTTTCTCTGTCTACCATCACCATGCCACTGTGCATCCAAGTATTCACATACTGGGTGCCATGTGCACAGCAAGATTGTGCGATTTCGTTCTCGTGGTGAGGGAACTGTAGATCCGAACCACCACCATGAATATCGAAGTGATTGCCAAGAATAGACGAGTTCATTGCTGAACACTCAATGTGCCAACCTGGACGACCTGGACCCCATGGCGATTCCCACGTCGGTTCACCAGGCTTAGACATCTTCCAAAGAACAAAGTCTAACGGGCTACGTTTTGCAGAATCGATGTCAACACGGGCGCCCGCTTGAAGCTGGTCAAGATCTTGCTTAGAAAGCTTACCGTATTCGTCAAACTTCTTAACTTCGAACATCACGTCACCGTTGCTTGCAACGTAAGCAAAGCCACGTTGAATTAGCTTTTCTACTAACTCAATGATCTCTGTGATGAATTCAGTCGCACGAGGCTCGACATCTGGGCGTTTCATGTTCAATGCATCGAAGTCCGCGTGCATTTCACCGATCAGACGCTCAGTCAGAGAGTCACAAGACTCGCCGTTTTCATTAGCGCGCTTGATGATTTTGTCATCGATATCAGTGATATTACGAACGAAATTCAAATCGTAACCAAGGTAACGCAGGTAACGAGTTACCACGTCAAATGAAACGAACGTGCGGCCATGACCAATATGACAGAGATCGTATATGGTTACCCCACAGACATACATACCGACTTTGCCAGCTGTAATTGGTTTGAATTCCTCTTTCTGTCTTGTGAGCGTGTTATATATCTTCAGCATGATCTCTATCTATTTTATGGATTAATCAAAAATAAGATCGCAGTATAACAAGTCATACCTTAATAGGTAATCCCCCAAAGCAGGAATTACCTCAAACATCCGAGTTAAGTTAATGATTTGGTGATTTGAAAGTCCGCCAACATGCGCTAGAATTCGAACTTCATATTAAAAAGACAGTAAGGTAACAATCATGATCATCCTTCACACAAATTTTGGTGACATCAAAGTTCAAC
>NZ_JBFRVX010000316.1:0-4316 GCF_041475345.1 Vibrio sp. 10N.222.48.A3
CTAAATCCTCTTTAGAAATGCTCGATACTGTTGCTCGCTTAGGCAGTTTTACTGCGGCGGCAGAACAATTGCACAAAGTGCCCTCAGCGATCAGCTATGGGGTTAGGCAGGTAGAGCAAGAGCTTGATGTTCTACTTTTCAGACGGTTACCAAGAAAAGTAGAGCTGACACCTGCAGGTGAGTTGTTTATTGAAGAGGCTCGTCAACTGCTGAGACAGATGGAAGAACTCAGTGCCCAGACTCGCCGAGCTGCGCGTGGTTGGAAGAAAACCTTGCGCTTAACGCTTGATAACGTGGTTAAGCTCGACAAGATGAAGCCTATGATTGAAGAGTTTTATCAAACCTTTGAGTTCGCTGAGCTGCAGATTAACATGGAAGTGTTTAACGGCTCTTGGGAAGCCATTGCACAGGGCAGGGCGGATGTCGTGATTGGTGCAACCTCGGCGATTCCGGTTGGTGGTGACTTTGAAGTTAAGGATATGGGGCGGTTAGATTGGGCATTTGTGATGTCACCCAGTCACCCGTGTGTGCGAGAGCAAAACCTTAATGAAGCCTTTGTCAGTCAATACCCAGCAATATGTTTGGATGATACCTCTAGTGTACTGCCTAAGCGACACACAGGGCACTTTTCGAATCAAAGGCGTCTATTGTTACCTAACTGGTACAGTGCGATAGAGTGTCTTAAAAATGGTGTTGGGGTGGGTTACATGCCAAGGCATATCGCCGCACCTATTATTGAGCAAGGTTTGCTGGTAGAAAAAATATTGCCCGAGCCAAGCCCGCAGAGTCATTGTTGTTTGGTGTGGCGAAAAGACGATAACCATAAATTGATCGAATGGATGGTCAAATATCTAGGATCAAGTGAGCAACTTCACCAAGATTGGTTGGATCATCGTAAAGCGATCTAATGATGCGATCCGTTGAAGATCATTCGGGTTAGGTTTGAATCAGCCCAATAAAAAGAGCGAGTTATCATAACTCGCTCTTTTTCATGTTTAGTCCGAACTTTTAAGACAAGAAGAACTTGTAGGAAGGGTTATCGGTTTCATCTTTGCATTGGTAGCCGAGTTCTTCTAAATGCGTAGAGAACTGAGCCAAATCGTCATCACCAAGCTCAAAACCACACAGCACACGACCGTAATCAGCACCATGGTTACGATAGTTGAACAAGCTGATATTCCAGTGAGTCCCTAAGGTATCAAGGAATTTAATCAATGCTCCTGGGTATTCAGGGAACTCAAAGCTGTACAGACGCTCTTTCAATGGTTTCGATGGTTTGCCGCCAATCATGTAACGAATATGAAGTTTTGCCATCTCGTCATCAGACAAGTCGACAACCGCGTAGTCACCCTCACGTAAGTCATTGATGATGTGTTCGAGTTCTTCTTGTCCACCTTGTAGACGTACACCAACGAAGATATTCGCCAGGCTTTCGTCGTTGTGGCGGTAGTTAAACTCAGTCACCGCTCGACCACCAATAATGTTACAGAACTCTAGGAACGCACCTTGTCGTTCTGGAATAGTCACCGCAAGTAGACCTTCTCGCTTCTCACCCAATTCACAACGCTCAGAGACATAACGCAGACCGTGGAAGTTGGTGTTCGCACCAGACAATACCGTTGCTAGTTGCTTATTTTGCAGTTGGTTTTGTTCTGCAAACTTCTTAAGGCCTGCCAGAGCAAGCGCTCCTGAAGGCTCAGCAATTGCACGGGTGTCTTCAAAGATGTCCTTTACCGCAGAGCAGATTTCATCGCTAGATACTGTAATATGACCATCAATGTACTGTTGGCAAAGACGGAAGGTTTCTTCACCAATGCGTTTAACCGCAACACCATCAGCAAACATGCTGACCTGATCCAGTACCACTGGTTCACCCGCATCCAGTGCTGCTTTCAAGCAAGCTGAGTCTTCAGGCTCTACCGCAATCACTTTAATCTCTGGCATCAGTTGTTTGATAAGCACTGCAACACCAGCGGCTAAGCCACCACCACCAACCGGCACAAAGATATAATCCATGTGACCGTTTTGCTGCAGCATCTCCATGCCCATAGTACCTTGCCCTGCAATCACCAGTGGGTGATCGAAAGGAGGTACAAAGGTGAAGCCATGTTCAGCCGATAGGCGTTCCGCTTCCGCTTTTGCTTCATCGAAATTACTGCCGTGCAGAACCACATTACCACCAAATCCGCGTACCGCATCAACCTTGATATCCGGCGTCGTTTTTGGCATCACAATCGTGGTCTGAATACCAAGCTTAGAACCGGACAGCGCCATACCTTGAGCATGGTTACCTGCCGATGCAGCAATCACACCTGCGGCTTTCTGTTGTTCAGAAAGGCTTGATACCATGTTGTAGGCACCACGTAGCTTGAACGAGTGCACCGGCTGACGGTCTTCTCGTTTAAGCTGAACCTGATTACCGATACGAGCGCTTAAGCGTGGCATATCTTGCAGAGGTGTCACAATCGCCGCTTCGTAAACCGGCGCTCTCAGGATCTGGCGCAGATAATCTGCGCCAGTTTGTTTTTGGGGGCTGGAGGTGTCATCACTCATAGTTAGCCCTCAAGTTTAGACTTATCACGTACAGCGCCTTTGTCGGCACTGGTCGCCATGCTTGCATAAGCTTTCAGTGCGAAAGACACTTCACGCTGACGGTTTTCTGGTTTCCAGCCTAGTGCATCTTGTTTAACGCGACGTGCTTCAAGCTCTGCTTCTGGCACATCAAGTGTGATTGAGCGGCTAGGGATGTCGATAGTGATAATATCGCCCGTGTTCACTAGACCAATCACACCGCCACTTGCTGCTTCTGGAGAAGCGTGACCGATAGACAGACCTGATGTACCACCAGAGAAGCGACCATCAGTCAGTAGAGCACATGACTTGCCTAAGCCCATTGATTTCAAGTAAGTCGTTGGGTAAAGCATCTCTTGCATGCCCGGACCACCTTTAGGACCTTCGTAACGAATAACAACCACTTCGCCGGCTTTTACTTTACCCGCTAAGATGCCGTCTACTGCCGTATCTTGGCTTTCGAATACGATTGCAGGGCCTTGGAATTTAAGGTTTTCTTCATCAACACCCGCGGTCTTAACGATACAACCATCAACCGCGATGTTACCTGAAAGTACCGCTAGTCCACCTTCTTGGCTGAATGCGTTTTCTTTAGTACGGATACAACCTTCTTTGCGATCGTCATCAAGACGATCCCAACGACAATCTTGTGAGAAAGCTTTAGTTGTACGGATGCCCGCAGGACCAGCACGGAAGAACTTAAGCACGGCTTCGTCTTCTGTCTGCATGATGTCGTACTGTGCAAGTTGCTCTTGCATGCTTAGACCAAGTACCGTGCGAGTTTGGTTGTTTAGTAGACCTGCACGGTCAAGTTCACCAAGGATAGCCATTACGCCACCAGCGCGGTGAACGTCTTCCATGTGGTATTTCGGAGTTGAAGGTGCCACTTTACATAGGTGTGGAACACGGCGAGACATCGCGTCGATATCATCCATATCGAAATCAATGTCGCCTTCTTGAGCTGCTGCCAAAAGGTGAAGAACGGTGTTACTAGAACCACCCATTGCGATATCAAGTGCCATCGCATTATCAAAGGCAGCGCGGTTTGCAATGTTGCGTGGCAGTGCTGATTCGTCGTCTTGCTCGTAGTAACGCTTGGTTAGATCAACGATACGCTTACCGGCATTGATGAACAGCTCTTCACGGTCTGCGTGTGTTGCCAGCATAGAACCGTTACCAGGCTGAGATAGACCAAGTGCTTCTGTTAGACAGTTCATTGAGTTTGCTGTGAACATACCTGAACATGAACCACAGGTTGGACATGCTGAACGCTCTACTTGCTCACTTTGCTCATCAGAAATGGTTGGATCGGCGCCTTGAATCATCGCGTCAACAAGGTCGAGCTTGATGATTTGATCTGAAAGCTTGGTTTTACCTGCTTCCATTGGGCCGCCTGATACAAAGATCACAGGGATGTTTAGGCGCATAGCTGCCATCATCATTCCCGGAGTGATTTTGTCACAGTTAGAGATACACACCATCGCATCTGCACAGTGTGCATTGACCATGTACTCTACCGAGTCTGCGATAAGCTCACGTGATGGCAGTGAGTACAGCATGCCGCCGTGGCCCATTGCGATACCATCATCGACTGCGATGGTGTTGAATTCTTTAGCGATACCGCCCGCTTTCTCGATTTCACCTGCAACCAGTTGACCCATATCTTTAAGGTGAACGTGGCCAGGTACGAATTGAGTGAAAGAGTTTACAACCGCGATGATTGGCTTACCGAAGTCATCATCTTT
>NZ_JBFRVX010000317.1:0-4755 GCF_041475345.1 Vibrio sp. 10N.222.48.A3
ACTACCAGTAGGACCGATAAGAAGAATGTTACTCTTACCTAGCTCTACGCCTTCAGCCGTCGTATCACCATTACGTAAACGCTTGTAGTGGTTATATACTGCAACTGCTAGCACTTTTTTCGCGTATTCTTGACCGATTACATAGTCGTCAAGATGCTCACGAATCTCACGCGGCGTTGGCAGCGATTCCGATTCTTTCTTTGGAAGAACATCTTTAATTTCTTCACGAATAATGTCGTTACAAAGATCGACACATTCATCACAAATGTAAACAGAAGGACCTGCGATTAACTTGCGAACTTCGTGCTGGCTTTTGCCACAGAAAGAGCAGTAAAGCAATTTACCGCTACCACCCTCTTTGCTTTTATCTGTCATTCGCTAACCTCTTAGCCTTTACTCTCTATGTTTGAGTGTATATCAATTTGAATCACTTTGCGTTAAACAATTGCCCTGCAATTATTGACCGCGGTGATTAAGAACTGAATCCACCAAACCGTATTCTACAGCCTGATCAGCAGACATGAAATTGTCACGATCTGTATCACGCTCAACAACCTCTAGAGGCTGACCTGTGTGCTCTGCCAATAGTTTGTTTAGCTTTTGCTTGATCGTTAGGATCTCTTGCGCGTGAATTTGAATATCAGACGCTTGGCCTTGGAAGCCGCCAAGTGGCTGGTGAATCATTACACGTGAGTTTGGAAGCACGTGACGCTTACCCGGAGTACCACCCGCTAGTAAGAATGCACCCATAGAGCAAGCTTGACCCATACATACTGTGCTCACGTTTGGCTTGATGAACTGCATTGTGTCATAGATAGACATGCCCGCTGTTACGCTACCGCCAGGTGAGTTGATGTAAAGATAGATATCTTTGTCTGGGTTTTCTGATTCCAAGAAAAGCAGTTGAGCCACGACAAGATTTGCCATGTGGTCTTCCACTTGACCTGTTAAGAAAATGATACGTTCTTTTAATAGACGAGAATAAATATCGTAAGAACGTTCACCACGGGAAGTCTGTTCAACCACCATAGGAACTAGTGCGTCCATAATCGATGGCATTGTATTTTTTTCTTGGTAGCTCATATTCTTATGTCCCTAAAATAAATGGCCCGAATGATTAAATCATACGGACCATTGTTAGCAGAATTGTTGACCGTACGTCAACCTTCTACGTCAGATATTACTATATTAAGCAGGTTGCTGATTCATTAGCTCGTTGAAGCTAACTTCTTTATCAGAAACTTGAGCTTTAGCGATGATTGCATCAATAGCTTGCTCTTCTAGAGCAACATTGCGCATGTTGTTCATCATTTGCTCGTTTTGCTCGTAGTAAGCAATAACTTCTGTTGGATCTTCGTATGCTGTAGCCATCTCTTCGATGATAGCTTTAACTTTCTCGTCATCAGCTTTTAGCTCTTCAGTCTTGATTACTTCACCAAGAAGAAGACCTACAACTACGCGACGTTTAGCTTGCTCTTCGAACAGCTCACGTGGAAGTTGGTCAGCAGCTTCAGTGTTACCACCGAAACGTTGAGCAGCTTGTTGACGTAGAACACCGATCTCTTGATCGATTAGAGCAGAAGGTACGTCGATGTTGTTTTCGTTAACTAGACCGTCGATTGCTTGCTCTTTGATGCGGTTCTTAACTGCTTGCTTAAGCTCACGCTCCATGTTCTTACGAACTTCAGCTTTAAGGCCTTCAACGCCTTCAGCTGCGCCGAACTTAGAAACGAATTCTTCGTTTAGTTCTGGAAGCTCACGAGCTTCAACTTTGTTCAGCTTGATAGAGAACTTAGCAGCTTTACCTTTTAGGTTTTCAGCGTGGTAATCTTCTGGGAAGTTTACTTCGATTTCGAATTCCATACCTGCTGTTTTACCAACGATACCGTCTTCAAAACCAGGGATCATGCGACCAGCGCCCATCTCTAGTGGGAAGTTCTCAGCTTTGCCGCCTTCAAACTCTTCACCGTCGATAGAACCAACGAAGTCGATAGTTGCACGAGAACCAGCGTCAGCAGCAGCTTCAACTTCAGTCCAAGTCGCTTGTTGCTTACGTAGAGTTTCGATCATCTCTTCAACGTCAGCTTCTTTAACTTCTACTGCTGGTTTCTCAACAGTGATGTTTTCTAGACCTTTCAGCTCAACTTCTGGGTAAACTTCAAAAGTTGCGTTGAATACTAGGTCAGCGCCTTCGTTGTTTTCAACTGGTGCGAAAGTAGGTGCGCCAGCTGGGTTGATTTTCTCTTTAACGATCGCTTCGATGAAGTGACGTTGCATTACTTCGCCCATCACGTCTTGACGTACTGCTTTGCCGTACATTTTAGCAACCATCTTCATTGGCACTTTGCCTTTACGGAAGCCATCGAAACGACGGTTTTTCGCGATGTTGCGTAGTTCAGCTGTAACTGCATCTTCGATGTTAGCAGCAGGAACAGTAATATTAAGACGGCGCTCTAGGCCTTCTAGCGTTTCAACAGTAACTTGCATTATATAAACCTCAAAACTGGCTCAGTAATCTGAGCATATGAGCCGTAACTTAGCTTTAATTCAAAAGCCGACGTTGTTGGCTGCATCCTTGTGTAGTGCTCTATCCGAACACCTAATTTAAAATCGAGCATTGATGTCTGAATTGATTATTCAACCAAACACCAGACTAATCAGCGATATCTTCGTTCTTCACGCGTCGATTAAAACGCAATAAAGCTTGTTTTCGAAAACAAGAAAGGTATCTCCGATTAGCCTCAGGACAGAAATTTTAGACGCGACATTCTAGCGATCTGTTTAATCTCTGTCGAGCCGTTCACCTCTGCATGATGATGAATGCTCTAAATTCGTCCAACTAAATGATACAAAAACGATCAAATCATCACTTAGCACAACAGAAATGGGGACAATAGCGACTTTTTCAAGGGAATCGAGGGCTTTTTTTGCTAAAAACCTTAAAAAGAGATCTTGCTCTTGTTTTACCCCTCAGAGTCGATAACTTTTTCAACAATCCCCGTTACAAACCCTTAACCTACATCCATCTGGCGACTGTCTACTTTCAGCAAACACTACCGCTATTTGCTACCATAAACGAGAGAAGACAGGCTTGATTATTTACCAAAGAAATGAGCGGAGAGCCTTCATGTTTCAAGCTTTGAGAATCCCAATCCTATTAATGGCCACATACAGTTTACTAATGGTGTTCGGCGGTCATTGGGTGTGGAACACAAGCCATGAAAGTTTGTTAAATGATCATCAATCTAAGCTAGACCGATTTTCGGTTCATATTTCAAGCCAACTCGACAAGTTCGCGCACATTCCCGAGCTGCTTTCAAAAGACAAAGAGTTGGTCGATGCTCTTCACTCTCCAAGTAACTCTGCGCAAATCGAACTCACCAATCGCTACCTAGAACACGTAAACTCGGTGATTCAAGCATCGGACACCTATCTGTTAGATAGCATTGGCACCACCATAGCAGCCAGTAACTGGAATCTACCGCGTTCTTTTATTCGGCGAAATTTCGCTTTCCGTCCCTACTTTCAAGAAGCGATTCTTGGCAATGAAAATCAATATTTTGCGCTAGGTTCAACCTCTGGGAAACGAGGCTATTATTATTCTTACCCCGTCGCCTATGCCGCCGAGATTATTGGCGTCATTGTCGTAAAGATGGATTTATCGCTGATTGAAGCAAGTTGGAAAGGCAAACAGAGTTTTTTTGTTGCTGACGATAAAGACCAGATCGTATTTATGTCGAGTAATCCTGAGTGGCTGTTCAAAAGCCTTCAACCATTAAGCGAAGAACAACACACTCGAATTCAAGAAAGCAGGCAGTATCTCGATACAAAAATAGAAAGCCTGCACTTCTCCGGTGACTTAGAGAGTGCTACTAGCAATATTGAGTCTCCCCACAAGCTCGTCCAAGAGCAGTTCTTTAACTCCTCACGCTTCCTAGCCGAGCCAAAACTCACCATACGAGTATTTTCTCCGACCCACTTAGTTTGGTGGGACTTGGTTGCTTACCTTGTGGTTTTGAGCCTTATTTTTGCGATTATTTATCTAACGATGCAACTCAATCACCATCGACAACAAAGACGAGCTCAGATAGACAGACTGCAATCCGAAGCCAAGCAAAAGCTAGAATTTCAAGTGCTTGAACGAACATCAGAGTTGCATGTCGAGATTAAGCACCGAATCGAAACTGAACATGTACTGAGGCAGACACAAGACGAACTCATCCAAGCCGCCAAACTGGCAGTGTTGGGGCAAATGTCAGCAAGCATCAGCCATGAACTGAATAACCCGCTTGCTGCGATTCGCAGTTATGCCGACAACGGCCGACTGTTTCTTGCCAAAGAAAAAACCGAGCGTGTCGATGACAACCTATCGCGAATCTCGGCGCTCACTGACCGTATGGCTAAGATAAGCCACCAGCTTCGTTCCTTTGCAAAGAAATCCACTGCGGAAGAGCTGCACACGTTACAGATACTGCCAGTATTGCACTCGTCAAAAGAACTGATGAAACCACAACTCAAGAGTGAACGAGTAAAGGTCAACGAACTTCCTGAAACCTTTGATGCTTGCGTGCTCGCCAACGCCATTCAATTGGAACAAGTGATCATTAATTTGCTGACTAACGCGATTCAGGCGATGGAACAACAAGACGACAAACAATTAGCTATTCTGTTAGAGATTAGGAAGCCCGACCATCAACAAGCCAAGACCTTGCTGATTCATGTCGATGACAATGGCCCAGGCTTCACCTCCCCTTC
>NZ_JBFRVX010000318.1:0-13011 GCF_041475345.1 Vibrio sp. 10N.222.48.A3
CTTAGAACTTAGAACTTAAAACCTAGAGCTTATAGGCTTCGACGGTTTTGATCGTGGTCCAATTGCTGTTGGCGTCTTGGATGAATTCTTGCGTATTCTCCAGCCAACGCTTTTGAACTGACTTATCTAAGTTTAAGTACAGCTTCCCACCTTCTACTTTCCAAGCTAGTGGGTCCGTTTCAAATTTCTTACCCATTGCCACACCAAAGGCACAATAGCCACCATATTGAGGTGCATAAGCCGATGGGTTAGATCGGAATTCATCTCGGTTTTCACTGCTCACAAAGTTATAAATCGCATTCTTATAAGTCGCTGTGAATTCAGATGTGCCTTTAACTGGCCCCTCATTGGCAAAGTAAGCAACAGGGTCATAACCTTTAATGGCGAGATCATTGTTGTCGACACTCATATCAAGGTCTGCTGCCATTAACGAAAAGCTGGTTCCTAGTAACGCGGCCAATAGAGTGATTTTTTGACTGGTCGATTTCATGTGTGACATATCAAGTTCCTTGTCAGTGTTGGTTATCTTGTTTGAAATAATTTAGCCCACTCGTCCGGTCTATAGAGGGACAAAAGAACTAAAAACTAAGCGAATCGTTCGGAGGGTGCATGGATCTGCTGTCACAATTAATGGAACACTTCTCGATACGCACTGGCGTTTTCTATTCTGGAAACCTGTGTGGGGTGTCGTCATTTAACGCGCAACAAGGCAAAGAAGGGCACCTTCATGTATTAAGTTCGGGGGAGTTGACCTTATCTGGTGCTCATACGGAATGCAGGCAGCTTTCTCAGCCCTGTATTATTTATCTGCCGAATAGCACACCACATGTAATTGAAGGTGTGGGAGAAGGTGCAGAGCTTGTGTGTGCGAACGTGGAGTATCGTTCAGGGCAGATGAATCCTTTATTATCGGCTCTGCCCGACATGATAGTTATTCCGTTTGAAGATGCACCGAACTTAATGCCTGTGATTGAGGTGCTGTTTCGAGAGTCGGGGCAAGCATCTTCAGGACAACAATCGTCAGGGCAGCAATACCTAATGGACAAGTTGAGTGATGCGTTGATGGCGTTGATTTTTCGTCATCTCATTGAACAACAAAAAATCGATAGCGGCGTTTTCTCTGCTCTTGCACACCCAAGGCTTGCTGCTGTGGTGACCGCTATTCACCGGTTGCCTGCTCGTCATTTTTCGGTTGCAGAAATGGCGTCACTGGCTTTGATGTCTCGTACTCAGTTTATTGAGGCGTTCAAGCGTGAGGTGGGTGAAACACCGGGAGATTACGTGCAAAAGTGGCGTGTTTCCGTTGCTCAATCTCTGCTACTGCAAAATAAGCCCATCAACTGGGTTGCCGATGAAGTCGGTTACAACAGTTATTCAGGTTTCTCACGCGCATTTCAGCATGTATCGGGTGTGTCGCCACGTCAGTGGTTAAAAGAGAGTAACGCATAAGAGGGAAAGGGATGTTGAAGTTTAAAGTTGCCAGTGAAAGCGAGTTAGTGCTTTCACTGGCAAGGCGAACCTCGTTGCAGAAAAGAATGTTGCATCAAGGCAAATTACAGACTGAGGATTGTCACTAGGCCTGTAATACGTCGTTGGCTAGATGAGCACTAACGAAGTAACCAGTGGCGCAGTGGCGTTTTTTCTATACCAGCGATCAATATAAAGCTCAGGGTAAAGGTGCCGAAGAACACGGTAATGTCTTTAGCGAGTTCAGTGATGCCCAATACTCCGCAGACATTGAATAGCAAAATAATGATCAACAGATGGCAAACGTAGATACCCAGCATACGATTCGAGATAGCGTGAAGCCATGCGTAATCGCCGATGTTTGGATTAGCTAAAAGCCACATGAACACACCAATCCCCCACAAAGCTGTACCAAACAAGAAATCGTGAATATTAAAGGCGATATCAAATTGGGTTAGCCATGCCGCTTCGGCAAAGTGGATGACCATGCCTAACGCCAATAACCCTAATGCTTTGGCTGAGGACACTTTCCATTGATGCTGACGAATGAGGAAACCTAAGGTCACCATTAACGTGCTGAAGAACGGACCGTTACGCGTGAAGAAAGGGGCACTAAGGTCGGTTAAGCTTGTGTAGCTGCCCGCAAATACACCATAGACGTAAAGCAGAATGGCCACCGGTAGTAAAAGCTTATCGAGTTTCATCTCTACCATTAAGGCGATGATCAAAACCGCGCACACAAGGGCGGGAATGAACCATAAATGTACCAACCCACCCTCTAAGAAAGAGTTGAGTGGGGTATTCATTAAGAAACCCCAATAGCCTTCACGTTCGCCTAGATAGCCAAACTCTTCTACTTTCGCGAGATTGAATGGCATCACTAAGCAAATGATGCTCCATGCCAACCAAACTTTGAGTAGTGGTTTGGAGTAGTTGATGAAGGCTGTCCAAGGTGATGCTGTGAGCTTAGGTTGAATCAGATAGCCTGAAATAAGGAAGAACAGAGGCACGGCAAAACGAGCGGTTTGGTTGAGCACATAACCGATCCAAGGCACCTCATCTATTTGCCAATAAGTGAGTGCCATTTGGCCGTGCAAACCAATGATCGCCAAGATAGCAATCACTCTGCCTAACTCGATACTGGCGATGTGTTGTGAAGGCGTATGTTGAACGGAAGACATATCAGATCTCTCAGTAAAATTTTTACGAAATCTAGCAGCCTTTATGCCCAACCAGTTAGTCCTAAATCAAGGCTTATGACCTTTGTTTCAAGGCTTGTGTCGGTTTTTTGAAGCCTGTCGCAGCTATATTAAATCCATTGCAGTGAGTGCAAATATACCTAGTGTACAAGTGATAAGAGAAACAACAGTAGTAAGAGCGATGATGTTAGCCGCGAGTGTTGAGTTTCCTCCCATCGCACGCGCCATAACATAGCTTGCCGCTGCCGTTGGTGCTGCGCTCATCAAGAAGATAAGTCCGAGATCGAGCCCTTCAAACCCTAAGTACCAGCCAGCCAGTGTAGTCAGTAAAGGTGACGCGATTAACTTGTAACTAGAGGCGAACCACGTAGACAACTTTTCTTGTTTAAGCGAACTAATATCTAGAGAACCACCAGTACAAAGTAGAGCCAAAGGCAAAGTCATGTTGGCAAAGTATTGCCCAGCATCAGTCACCATTTTTGGAATCGGAATTGAAAGTGCATAGAAGACGACTGCTAAGAAAATAGCGATGATTAACGGGTTTTTGGTGATGGACTTGGCGATCACTTTAATGGCTTTAGCGCCGGTGTCTTTGCCTTTGGGTGTCAGTGCTATCACGGCTTGAATGTTATACAGTACGGTCAGAGATGCGACATAGATAGCAGCCAATGCCACGCCTTGGTTGCCATAAATATTAGCCACGTAGGCGAGGCCGATGATCGCGGTATTAGCGCGGAATCCACCTTGGATGATCACACCTTGATCTTTAGAGCTTTTGAATACCAACTTGGTTGAGAAAATCGTGAACAAGAAAAAGACAAAGTTAGCGATGACGCCAAACGCAACTAACGCGCTACTGGCTGAAAAGTTGTGATTCGATTGAACAATACTCAGAAATAGCATCGCGGGTAGGGTGACTTGAAACACCACTTTGGACGCGACATCAATGAAATTATCATTGATCAAACCGATTCGCTTGAGCATCACACCAAGAAACAGCATTAAACAGATAGGGCCTGTTACTGACGCCGAAAACGCAAACTGTTCCCAAAGTGTGTTCATTGTTTTTCCTTTGTTAGTCGATTTCAATTTCCTTTGAATACTGTCGCATTTTTCCACAGTTCTTTGATAAGACAAAATGAATACCAAGGGTTAAGTAAAAAACCTTGAAAAAAAGAACGAACGTGCTAAAAATGAAACATGAGATTTATTATTGGTGAATAATGAGCAAGGGAAAGATAACCAAAGAGTATATTTTGAGCCATGCATTCGCGCTTGCGAGTGAGAATGGGCTTGAGAGTTTGACGATTGGCGAGTTAGCCAAGCAGTGTGGCATGTCTAAGAGTGGATTGTTTGCGCACTTCAACTCTAAAGAAAACCTGCAACTCTCTGTACTCGAGTACTCCAACGCCATATTCACTGAGAGAGTCATTATTCCCGCAAGAGAGCTGGGGGATGGTGATATCGAAGCGAAATTGAAACAGTTGCTCGACAATTGGTTGGGTTGGAATCATTCATTCCAAGGCAGCTGCATGTTTATTGATGCTTGGAAAGATGCAGGCAGCGAAACCTCTGTGATTCAGAAGGCACTGCAAAAAACCATTTCAGTGTGGATTGATTACTTGACGATTCAGGTAGCAAAAGCGGTTGAAAGCAAACAATTCAGAACTGATTTAGACCCGAAACAGGCAACCTTCGAGTTGTACGGTCTCTATTTAAGTGCGAACTTGTTCTACTCATTACGAGGGCAACAAGCGAGCCACACTCATTTTTGGAGTGGTGTCGAGCGCTTGGTAGCCAGTTGGAAAGCGGTTTAATACATACAGAAGGTTAACTCGCAAATCATGTGAGTCTTGCTGAAGTAAGGTTTACAACAAAATTTTAGAGAAGTGGCGGCAAGCCGTCATAAACAGCGCTATCGCCATTTTTTATACTAACAAATAGCACGGTCGTTCGATTTTTAGGGCCGAGCTCGATCCGCCAATAATGATGGCGATACAAGGAACGGTCATGAGTGACAAAATCTATTTCAATACATCGAACAAGTTCAGCTTCAAGCGTAGCTTGATTGGCGCTACAACCAATCTGCACTACATCCTAGCACCGAGCCACGCAAAGAAAACGGCACGTAAGCTGCTGCTCACTCCAATGCGTACTGAGCAGAAAAATGCCGATCCGCAAGGGCTTATCAAGAGTGAAATCAAAGGTCGTGATGGCGTCTTAAAAACGTATTCTTTGGGCACGGGTCCAGTTTGGGTTCTGACTCATGGTTGGTCTGGCACCGCGAGTCAGTTCTTCCCTCTGATGGAACATATTGCAGCCAAAGGTTTTACGGCTCTGGCTTATGATCACCCGGCGCACGGTGGCAGTGATGGCGTACATGGTCATATCCCAGCGTTTGTGAACGGTCTTGAAGCCATTCTCGATTCAGTGGGAGAGGTAGCAGGTTTGGTCGGTCACAGCATGGGTACCGCGTCTGCATTGGAATGTAAGCACGTTAAATTGGAAAACAAGCCGTTATTGCTGATTGCACCTGTACTGGATTATCTAGAAAACCTATTTGGCAGTGTTGCTCGTTCTGGTTACTCAATGAAACTGTTTGAGGCGGTAGTCGGAGAAGTAGAAGAGCAATTTAACTACCCGATTCAATCTGTTGATCCTTATGGAAAGCTAGCGCTTCGTGAGTCTCAAACTATCATTGTTCATGATGAACAAGATAAGTTTACTAAGTTTGATGTGTCGAAGCGTGCAGCCTATGAAATGGATCTTGTCACCTTAATCGCGACTCAAGGCCAAGGCCACGGACGAGTGATGAAGTGCCCGCAAGTGTTTGAGAGTTTTGATAACTTGATTGGCTAAGTTTAACGAATCAAGCAAGTAGAACGCCAATTAAGAAAACATAATAAAAAGGCCAACCAGAGGTTATCTGGTTGGCCTTTACTTTTAGGTGTTTAGTTAATGTTTAGCTAAACCCTACTTTTAGTTAGCACAGCTTGCTGGGCCGATCTCTTTCCACACGCCCCATTGGCCTGTCGTTGTTGGATCTTCACCAGTTGTCCACCATTTCGCTTCCCAAACCTTACCGCCTTGAGTTACTTGGTCGCCGCCAGTGTAGACCGCATTTGAATCCCAAGCGTTAGTACAAGTACCGCCGCCTGTGGTTTTCTTAAGAACTTTCACTGAAGTAGCCGCGACTGATGTATCTGTACCATCACTCACTGTCACAGAGAAGTTCAGTACCGTGTCTTGCGTGTATTCCGCTGCGACAAAGCTTACTGAAGCGCCTTGTACTGTTGCGTTAATACCTGCTGGTAAATCCCACGTGAAGGTTAATGTGTCTTGATCCGCATCGCTCGAAGCCGAAGCATCAACCACAACAACGTCACCCGCATTGACTTCAGCCGGAGCTGCAACCACTGCTACCGGAGCGGTGTTGCTTGGGCCTGTGTCCTTAGGGTTTACCGTGACAACAACTGTGTCTGTTGACGTTGCGCCTTCGTTGTCTGTTACGGTTAGGCTGAATGTCAGAGTCTCTTGTTGTGCGACTTCCACAACATCGAAACTCGCAACAGCCGCATTCGCGCTGGCTAGCGTTACCGCCGTACCGCTTACTTGTGACCAAGCGTAGCTCGCAATCGTACCGTCACTGTCTTTTGAAGTGCTACCGTCTAGAGAAACAGAAGCAGGGCCTTCAACCGATTGATCTGCACCCGCTGCTGCGGTTGGTTTACGGTTTACAGGGTCAGTAGTTCCACCTGCTAGACCTTCATGCATCGCATTTAGGATATCGCCGTTATCCGCATCAATTTCCCAAGAGAATAGACCCGCAAGGCCAAGGCTACGAACGTATGCGCCTTTTGCTTTCACTGAGCGGTCATCATCAAATGTGATCAACTTGCCTGAAGTACGGTTCCAAACGTAAGGCGCTTCTGCCATTTCGTCGTAGCCATATTCAAAGCCGTTGATGCCTTGGTTGTTTGCACCAAGCATGTTCGCTTTTATGCCTTTGTAGTCAATAACGCCATCTTCCCATACGCCTTGCGCAGAGCTGCCGGTTAGTTTGCCATTACCCACGCCTGTCATTGGATCGCTAGGATCTGAAAGTGATGACGGTAATACACCCTCCCAACCACGACCGTACATCGCTGTACCAACCACAAGTTTGTTCGCTGGAACACCTTGCGCAAGAAGCAATTGGATGCCGTTGTCTGTGGTGTAAGCAGGGCCAGTGTACTGTTCGCCATTTTCATCAAGGCCTGTGCCATCACATTGACCAGGGCGCATGAAGTTACCGCAGTTGAGTGCTGTTTGGTGACCTAAAACGTTGTTCCAACCGCCGTAGAAGTCGTAAGTCATTGCAAAGATGTAATCCATGTACTGGATAGCCTCGCCGTAGTTCACGTCTTCAATCTTATCGTGACCAACACCGATCGCTGATGTTAGCTCGTAAGTACGACCGTTTTCCGCTTCTAGTTGATCAAGCATAGTGCGCAGTTCTGCCATCAGTGCAATGTAAGCTGGGCCATCATTCACAGGGTCACCAAGGTCTGGCGCCGCACCGCCTCCACCAGGGAACTCCCAGTCAATATCTACACCATCGTAGAATTTCCACGTGTTAAGGAATTTCTTAACCGATGCAATGAAGGTGTCTCGGTTAGCTTTAGTTGTGAAGTCGAAGAATGGGTCAGACAGCGTCCAACCACCAATCGATGGGATGATCTTCAAATCAGGGTTACGCTGTTTTAGCGCCATCAACATTGCGTAGTTGCCCTTGATAGGGGAGCTGTATTCATGACCCGCTTGCGGGAAGCTCTTTTGGAAAGCCGCCCAAGGGTCGTGAATCACCACTTCGTAATCGTTAACGCCCTGACATGCTGTCATGAGTGCGTTGTAACTGTTGCCGCCCACTGATTTTACTGATTCGTTAGGACCACAAATTGGGATGAAGCCATAAAGGATATGGGTCAAATTGTCAGCAGGTAGGTTATCGACTGTGTAATCACGGCCATAGATGCCCCACTCAACAAAGTAAGTACCGACTACCGTGTTTGGGTCTGTGTTGTATGACTTGTTGTTTGGATCCACATTCATCGCAAGTGGTGCTAGGTGTGATCCATCGGTATCGGCAATCGTGATTTTAGCGGGTGCGCTTTTGCTACAACCTGTTTCGTCACACGCTTCGATTTCCATATCGAATAAGCCGCCTTGGCCGTATTCGAATGAAGCTGTGGTTTGGCTGCCAGTGATTGGGCCTGTGGCTACTTTAACGCCATCAAAGTAGATGTTGTACGTGTTTCCTGACGTTCCGCTCCATTGGTTGAACTTAACGTCGACTTTTGCTTTATCGTGATATTTAACCATCTGGTTGTAGCCAGAGGTGGTTTCCATCGCGAGTTCAATTTTAGAAAACTGTAGGTTGTTGGAACCGTACATATCAATGCTAGGTGCTGTTGGCGCGGCCAATGCTGTACCAGATAGCGCTAGAGCAATACTCGCAGCACAGGTGTTTATACGAATCATACTATTTCTCTCATTCCTTGAAGGTTTAGAACCAAGTGGTCCTAGAATCGGCTCCCGTCAGTTTTGAAGGAGCTTCCCCGTCAGTATTCGAGAGAGTTTTAATTTCATGACTGAAAATAAATCCGTTTTCGATGGACAACTAAAAAATTGTATCTTGTTACAATTCTGTTGCTTAATGAATGAGAGGCTGAGTCCATGTTTTATAAAATAAACCGCACTCAGAAGGAAAGTCTCATAAGTGAAATTACACGACATGAAGTTATGAAAAAGTGCGGTAAGCTATTATTAAATATCGCAAACTGAAGCGGCATCACAATCTTAAGCTCGTCATACCGGTGCTTGTAAGGGGCAGGTAGTATTGATGTAAGAGGGGTTACTAAACAAAGCGCTGTTGAAAGTATTATTTTTTGAATTGTTCAGCTAATACTGAGCGTCGTTGCTGCATGAGTCCTTGAGTCTCACCCGCTACAGTATCTTCATACCCTTCTTTTATGAATTGTTTGGATGGTGTGTTCGGCACTAGCCGCTTTAAACGAGGTGAATTGTAGGTACCGCTAATGGTATAAATCGTTGGGCCTGAACCTGTATTGATCGTGACATCGTTACCATCAAAATCAAACGAGGTACTGATGAAACGATAGTTCATCATCACACCATCATCGGAAAGTGTAAGAATATCTGTTTTGTAAGGTGGAGCACCAATCTCGATCCATGTGCCATGGACGTTACTTGGGCTTACAGATTTTTGGTAGGCTTGGTAGCCAAAATAGCCGACGGAGAGGGCAATCATAAAGCCAGCCATTAAGAAGGCGTAGAGTAACGAATTGGCCAATATATCGCTGCTTTTCGTGGTATTTTTAGCCATTATCTCTTCATTTTAGTTACTCATACTGGTGATGATTCTATAAAATAAAACGATAGGTTGCAAAGGTTCTTATAAGAGTTAGAAGCAGGATCGAATGTTCTTTTGAATCAAACTGCCTCAGTGATTTTTTACCCACACATTCAGTCTTCATGCTTTGTTAAGGAATATTTACTTAGAATGATTAGGTTGTATACCCAATGCCACGCCTAAAATGATTTCATCTCGAACGAAATTTAACTTCGAAAGGTCAACAGATCCTAAGCTATATTCATTTATTTCTTGTAGGACAGTCTCGAATTGGTTAAAACAATTAGCACCTAAATTTACGCATAGGCTTATTCGTTGAGCCTAGTAATGCAATTTTGAGATAACAAGGAAGTACAATGATTAAAGAAAATACATACTTTGAAGGCGGTGTTAAGTCGTTAGCGTTTAACCAGTCTGGTGCTGATGTGAGTGTTGGTGTGATGGCCGCTGGTGAATACACATTCGGTACTGCAGCTCCGGAAAAGATGACTGTTGTTAAAGGTGCTTTAATTGTAAAGCGTGTTGGCGATGACGATTGGACTACATTCCAATCTGGT
This sequence comes from Vibrio sp. 10N.222.48.A3, assembly GCF_041475345.1. Taxonomy (NCBI): domain Bacteria; kingdom Pseudomonadati; phylum Pseudomonadota; class Gammaproteobacteria; order Vibrionales; family Vibrionaceae; genus Vibrio; species Vibrio sp. 10N.222.48.A3. Next base: position 9,636 of record NZ_JBFRVX010000318.1, read on the forward strand.
GAGTCTTTTGACGTTGCGGGTGACTCTTCATTCGATTTACAGGTTAAAGAAGCGACAGCTTACCTGTGTGAATACTTGTAGGAAGGCCTGAGTTCGTTCAACCAGAGTATCGTTTATCTATGGCTTAATAGAAAAAAACCACGCTCTAGGAGCGTGGTTAAATAAGTGATAATAACCGGCAGTGGATAGTGTCACTTGTTTTTACAGTCATCAAATGGATGACCAAATTGTTGTTCGTTGCAAAATCTCTTCAATCTTTAACTTCAATTCAAAGCTAAAAGCGCAAAGACGTCGTCAATTAGTAAGTCTCAAAAACGCCATTGTTGAAGTCCTGAATCGTCTGTTCAATTTCTTCCATCGAGTTCATGACAAACGGACCATAGTGCACAACAGGTTCATTAATCGGCTCACCAGAAAAAATCAGTACACCTGAATCTTCTAAACTACTCAAAGACAGCAAGTCAGCTTTAGTGAGTAACGCAAGTTGACCTTGGTTGATGACTTTATCACCGATCTTAATACTGCCTCGGTACACGTAAGTCATGGCATTGTGATTAACATTTGTCCCTAATGTTATTTTTTGCCCAGAATGAGATCGCCAATCCGCTACGCTTAACGGCACACCAGTTTGTTGCAGTGGGCCTTGCGTTCGTAAAGCCTCTACATCATGGTCAGCTAGGTTATGCAGTTCGAATCCACCCGCAATAACTCTCAATAAACCACTTTGCTCACTTTGGTGCTCTGTAACGCTTTCATTTTGGAAATCGTGATACTGAGCTAGCAGCATCTTGTGTGTTGCAGGTTGGTTTATCCAAATCTGAAATCCATGCAGTGCACCTTCTTCCATCATTGGCATTTCGCTGTGAATCACACCACGACCCGCGGCCATCCACTGTGCACCACCGCTGCGAAGCTCTCCAACATTCCCCATGTGGTCTTTGTGCTGGAAGTGACCTTGCAGCATGTAAGTGAGCGTTTCTATCCCACGGTGAGGATGTGGAGGAAAGCCGCCAACATAATCTTTGCTTTCATCCGACTTAAGTTCATCAATCATTAAAAATGGAGAGAAACGCGTGTTATTGAAACCAGCGAGTCTTTGTATTTTTACGCCGTCACCATCGGAGGTAGCGTGTGCTGCAATCACATGATCTACTGCTCTTACACTCGTCATTTTGAAATCCTCATAAACTTGAATAGCTGTAGTTTATGTAATTTGATTTAAAAAGAAGATGGCACAGTGTTGAGTGACTTATTCGAAAATTTTGAACAGGTAAGAATATGAAATTATGTCTATACTTGAATAGAGAGCAGACCGCCAAGGAGGCCGCTATGGCAGTACAGCAAAAACATGGCGAAAGGCAAGGTCGGATGGGCTTTGATAACGATTTTACAACGGAGCAAGGTCAGCGTTTTACAGAGGTTGCGAATAAAGCGGTTAAGCGCCGTGTTAGAAAGCACCAGGCAGATGGGCCTTTTATACACTCGGCTAAGCAAGCCGCTTTTAAAACCGTTGCTAAATCTAAGAACGAAAATCGAAATTTAGTACGACAAGTCGTTTGGATTATTGTTATTGGCTTAGTGAGTTTATGGGCCATGTATATGGCAGGCTAGCGTGGACGCGTTTTTAATAACGTAACATTGCTCCCTTCGACCTTCGCTTCAAGACAACCTTCAAGCTCAGATGATTCCGATTCTGAGAAGGGGAGGTTCGTTGGTAGCTCTTCTATCAAGGTCGATACGGGATTATCGTGATAATAAGCGTATCGATTTTTTCCTGAATGTTTGGCAACATACATCGCTTTATCAGCACATCTCGTCAGCTCATGTAATTCTTGAGCATCTTGCGGGTACAACGAAACCCCAACACTGAGTGTCAATTCCTTGATTCTCTCGTTTGTCTGGCAACCACTTTCGAATAGCCCACAAATCCGATCTAAAATACCGTCTAGATCTTTGCGAGTTGGTACATCGTAGAGCATCAAAACAAACTCATCTCCAGCAAAGCGCGCAATCGAATAATCGTATTCATGACTTACCCTGTCTCTGGTTCGGATGTTGTTGCTTAAACGATTCGCAAAATGCTGCAAAACACTGTCTCCGACGTCGTGCCCGTAGCTATCATTAATGCCTTTGAAGTCATCTATGTCCAAAAAAACTAATGCAGTCAGTGAGCGTTCACTATCCACTGTCGCAAGTTTTTCTGTCGCCCAGCGTTCAAAGCTCCAACGGTTTGCCAAGCCTGTTAGTTGGTCTCTATAGGCCAGATCTTCAATCCCCTCTTTATATAGGCGTTGAATATAACTGACGGCTTTTGTGTAGTAATAAGCTGATGTGTGACATACCAAGCTCATTGTAAATAAGCTAAGAATAAACCGGTGTGAGCTGCTAAAAGGTAAAGAAAAGCTGCTAGGCATAGCTGTAATCAAGGTGCTGATAAATACACAAAATGAGGTACTGAATATAATGCCAATTCTGAAATCGTTTATGAAAATGACGGCAGCCAAAATCGGGTAGAGCCAGAGTGTCCGCTCGGGAATGGCGTGACTGTACAAGAATAGGATGACTCCTTGAACGAGCAGAACACCACTTAGAATCAATTCTGAATACTCAGCGGCAGTGACTTTTTTCACGTAAAATGCATTGGAGATAGCGATAAGTGCAAAACACAGTTCGAAAATTGACAGAGTGTAATGCTGACCTTGGAAGTAAGCCCAAGTGTAGAATGTGAATAACGCAGCGGCAGCCAGTGAAAAGGAGTGGACAATTTTTTGCTTGCGAGTGGATCGTATGTCCGCCATTTCTTCTAGGTGTCTGCCGACGAGCCTTTTCATGTGATTTGTGCCAAAGATTTTGATGATTGATGTTAATAGTAGATGAAATAAAAGTCATAGCAGAGTGTTAGTGACCTTTTTAGTGTGACTACTATCAAGGTTTCATATTTAAATGATGAGTGACTCATAATAAATAGTGATGCGCGTCACTAACGGTGCAGATGTATCCGTTAGTGAAACAATCACGGTTCTAGTTGCAGGAAGTTACTTGGCTATTATCTACTTGCTTTCCAATACGTTACTCAACATAGTTTGTAGATAGCTAATGTTTATAGATACCTAAATTTGATAGAGGCTCATAATGTTAATTACCTTTAGTTGCAAAGCTCATGCTAGCGTCACGATGTTTGGTGAAGTCGGTCTTCAGTTCATTAAGATGCTTGGGCATAGTGGCACTATTCCAGGAGCAATTGATGCTTCAGAGGTTTCTCAAGCGTTAAGTAATTTGCGTGCTGCGATCGCCGCTGAGCAGAGCAAGCAGGTAGAACAAGAAAATACCGATGACGATAATGAAGAGGTTGTTGAAGCGCCTGTTAATATCGGTA
>NZ_JBFRVX010000319.1:0-438 GCF_041475345.1 Vibrio sp. 10N.222.48.A3
GCAGTGTTGATGACGTTTATTATCTACATCGCGTTTTTCAAACTACTTCGTCTGCCATTCAGCCCTGGCTATGCGGCGTTTACATTCCCAATCGTGATTGGTGCAACGGCGCTATTCAAATTGGCGGCTTGGATGCAAACTGTTGGTGTGGAAACTCACTATGTGGATCAAGTCTTCAACCTAGCGTATCTAGAATTGATTGTGGCAACGTTTGTAGTGGGTTATGTGGCGGTTCGTTATTACATGAATTACAAACCTCACCGTGTTCTAAGTGCGGTAGGCAGTAGATTGTAAGAAGCAATAGTTCAAAAGATAAACGGACCTTAAGTTTTCAGTATTTCATAAGCTTATATTCCTAATCCAAACACGGCACTTATGCTAATCTGGCTTTATATTGTGGCAAGATTAGCGTGAGTGCACTTTGTTTACTGTTTACCA
>NZ_JBFRVX010000319.1:1184-5674 GCF_041475345.1 Vibrio sp. 10N.222.48.A3
TGTTTACTGTTTACCATTCCAATAAAGTCGATACTTTAAAAATCCTTCTCGTTCACTTAATTAAAAGTGACCCTTTGGCCAATCCTTTCGAAAAAGAGCAGATCTTGGTTCAGAGCCCAGGCATGTCTCAATGGCTTAAGATGGAACTCGCCAAAGAGTTTGGCGTAGCAGCAAATATCGATTTCCCACTTCCAGCAACCTTCATTTGGGATATGTTTACCCAAGTGCTTCCTGATGTACCTAAACGCAGTGCTTTTAACAAGGAAGCGATGACATGGAAGCTGATGAGTTTGCTACCCGCTAAGCTTGACCACCCTGATTTTTTACCTCTACAACGCTACCTTGAAAACGACGAAGATGATTCGAAGCTGTACCAATTGGCAGAGAAAATTGCCGATATCTTCGATGGCTACTTGGTGTATCGACCTGAATGGATGGCGATGTGGGAAGCGGGAGAGCCCGTTGCTGAATTGGTCGATGATGAAGGGCAGCAAGCTCACCCTTGGCAACCGATTTTGTGGCAAGCACTCTATGAGCAAACCCTGTCTCAAGGCCAATCAAAATACCACCGTGGGAACTTGTACCACGACTTCATTGAAGCGCTAGCTAATCAACAAGGTAAATTGCAACATCTGCCTAAACGCTTATTTGTGTTTGGTATCTCTTCGTTGCCTCCTCGTTACATGGATGCGTTGAAAGCACTCGGTGAGCAGATTGATGTGCACTTGATGTTTACCAACCCTTGCCAACATTACTGGGGCGATATTCGCGACCGTAAATATTTGGCAAGAGTTGAAGCCCAGCGTCGTAAGCAGTTTGTGTTGGTTGATGGTTTACCTAAATTGGAGGGTGAAACTTCACCATTGAAAGATGGCATTGAAGCTAATATTGAAGACGAACTGCATACCAGCCAAGCCGTGGGTAATAGTTTACTTGCGTCTATGGGGAAACTGGGCAGAGATAACCTGTTTTTACTATCTCAATCAGACTGCGAAGAGCATGAGTTCTTTATTGATGTTGAGAGAGATAACCTATTGCATCAACTGCAAGCCGATATTCTCCAGTTAGAAGAACATCAAGACGACCACATATTAGATTCCAGTAACCATAAACAGGTTGTTGAACTTGGCGATCGCTCTCTAACCGTACATGCGTGTCATAGCCCAATGCGTGAGGTTGAAGTCCTTCATGATCAGTTGTTGGCGATGTTTGATACCAACCCGACTCTGAAACCACGCGATATCATCGTGATGGTGTCTGACATTAATGCTTATAGCCCAGCGATTCAGGCGGTATTTGGTAATGCACCGGGTGAGCGTTATATCCCTTACTCGATCTCTGATAGAACCGCAGACCAAGAAAGCCCAATTCTGACCGCCTTCATGCAGTTAGTCGCGCTACCAAACACGCGCTGTCTAGCTTCTGAGTTGCTAGAGCTGTTAGAAATTCCTGCGATGATGGCACGCTTTGGTATTGACGAGTTTCAATTCGAGCAAGCCAAGCAATGGGTTGAAGAAGCGGGTATCCGTTGGGGTGTCGATGCTTCAACGGCGACAGAATTTGATTTACCTGCGACCGAGCAAAATACTTGGCTATTCGGCATTCAGCGCATGCTATTGGGTTATGCGATGTCAGACTCTGCAGGTTTGTTTGAAACTGAACACTCTCCGATTGCCGCTTATAACGAAGTTCAAGGCATTAACGCCGAACTTGCAGGTAAGTTAGCTCACTTTATCGATCGTATTGCCCATTACCGTCAACGCTTAACTGAAACTCAATCTATCGATATGTGGCGTGAAATCTTGCTGCAAATGATTGATGATTTCTTTGCGGTTGAACTGGAAGGCGAGGTGGTGCTTAAGTCGATACGTGATGCGCTTTCGCAACTGAATGAACAGCTTGATGATGCCTTGTATGAACAAGAGTTGTCGCCAAGCATTATCTATCAGTACCTCAATAATAAGTTATCGGGTGCACGTATTAGTCAGCGTTTTTTAGCAGGCCAAGTTAACTTTTGTACCTTGATGCCGATGCGTTCTATTCCTTTCAAAACCGTTTGTCTATTGGGAATGAACGATGGTGTTTACCCTCGCTCAATGCCACCAGAAGGTTTTGATCTAATGAACGGACGCACACGACCAGGGGATCGTTCTCGCCGTGATGATGACCGCTATCTATTCTTAGAGGCGATGATGTCAGCACAAGAGTGTTTGTACATCAGCTATGTCGGCCGTTCGATTAAGGATAATACTGAGCGAGTGCCATCGGTATTGGTTTCAGAGTTGATTGAATACTGCCAACAGAACTACTGTTTGAGTGACGATCAAGCCTTACCAAGTGATGATTCAGGCATCAAGCTGACTCAAGCGATCAGCTTTGAACACACCATGACACCGTTCAGCCCTGCTGCGTTTACTCAAGGTGATGCGAGCCATGTGCTGAGTTACGCCAAAGAGTGGCTTCCAGCGGCTAACCGTACCGGTGAACGCAGTGGTGAATTCAATCGTGCATTGGATGACTATTTGTTGGGTGCGACGTACCCGTTAGAACTCGATTTGGTTGAGTTACAGCGTTTTTGGCGTTTGCCAGTGCAGTACTTCTTTAATCGCCGCCTAAAAGTGGTATTTGAGCCGCCACTTCCTGTGATGGAAGACGATGAGCCATTTGTACTTAATGGTTTAGAGAGTTTCCAACTTAAGGATGCTTTGCTGCAAGTGCTGCTAGACCACCCTGAAGGCGCAGACGAAGCAGTGCGACTGTTTGTCTCTGAGCAAAAAGCACAGGGCCGATTACCGGTTGGCGCCTTTGGTGATATCGAGTTTGAAACCAACCGTGTTCAAGCGGAAGACTTAGCTAAAGAGATTCGATTTGTGAGCGGATCACCGCAACAAGATCTCGAAGTGAATATCGAATTTGATGTGTTAGGCGAAGGCAAACCTGTTCGCTTGATGGGTTGGTTAACTCAAAACTACCAATCAGGTCTAGTGCGTTTCCGTAGCGGCAAAATACGCTCTCAAGATTACTTAGCAGCATGGATCGATCATTTATGTTGCGCAGTGATGGGACACGGGAAAACGACCCATATTATTGGCTATGACAGAAAAGAGGGCGTTGTTCACCAGACGCTACAGCCTATCGGCGATGCGCAGCAGGTGAAGAGCTTGTTGGCTGAATTAGTGCGACTGTTTTATCAAGGCATGACTGCACCATTGCCTTATTTCCCGAAAACCGCATTGGCTGGTGTTGAAGCGGGCTTTAGCCGTGGTAAGTGGGTCGATGACGAAGAAAAGTCGCTCAAGAAAATGGCCGATACCTTTAATGACAGCTTCGCCTTTACGGGTGAGGGGAGAGATACTTACATCTCACGTATTTGGCCTAAGTGGGACGATGAGCTGGCTGTTGAGTCGCGTATGTATTCAACGCTTGTGTTACAGGCGGCAAGGTTGGCTGCTGCCGATCTGGAAGATCAGGAGTAAGTGGTTGTGATCGACAAGATCAATAGCGAGTGCGCTGAATTAATGAAAAACGAAAGAGAGTCGCTGGTCAGCATTTGGGATACCTGCTTTCAAGGTGAAGAGAAGCAAAGTACAGGAAATAAAGTGGCCGCCAGTAAATCATTATTAGTGTAGGGCGTTCGCTGTACGGCCACAGGTCAGAGGGACCATTATTCTGTGGTTCAAAGTAACGCATGAGTATAAAACTCGTACGCGCACCTGAACTCGTGGGCGCATAGTAGCGAGGCGATCTGAATTGATCCGTGAGAGAGATCGCACTAACTATTAACAAATCAGCGTAGGACGTAAATTGAATGACGTTTTCCACGCTAGGTCACATTTATAGCAATAGTCACATTTTTAACAGACTCATCTATCAAAAGGCAGTAAGGCATGACGACCACAAGCAGTGTTCAGGTAATCACTCCACAGACACTCGATACCATGACGTTTCCACTTCATGGCGCGCGTTTAATTGAAGCATCAGCGGGTACGGGTAAAACATTTACCATCGCTGGCTTGTACTTGCGCCTACTGCTCGGGCACGGCACGGCCGCTCCACAAGGCGACCTGACTGAAGCCACTCGACACCATGAGCCGTTAACCGTAGACCAAATCTTGGTGGTGACCTTTACTGAAGCGGCAACGGCAGAGCTGCGAGATCGTATCCGTGCTCGAATCCATGATGCACGTATCGCGTTTGCACGTGGGCAAAGTGACGATCCAGTGATTGCTCCTTTGTTACAAGCCATTGATGATCATGCTGGTGCTGCGAAAACTTTGCTTAACGCTGAAAGACAAATGGATGAGGCGGCGGTATACACCATTCACGGTTTCTGTCAGCGTATGTTGACTCAAAATGCCTTCGAGTCAGGAAGCCGTTTTGATAATGAATTTGTGACCGATGAAAGCCACCTAAAAGCACAAGTGGTCGCCGACTATTGGCGTAAGCAGTTTTACCCGCTGCCAATTCAACTGGCGGGTGAAGTGCGAAAT
>NZ_JBFRVX010000320.1:0-2596 GCF_041475345.1 Vibrio sp. 10N.222.48.A3
CCCTCCTTACAACAACCCAATTAAAAAGATTCTGTTCAAAGTACTAAATAGATGATTACGAAAAGGCAAAAAATCCTAGATGCTGCGCTCCTGCTCTTCTCTCAGCAAGGGCTAGAGGGCACATCTACCGGACAAATAGCGAAAACGGCAGGTGTGGCAAAGGCAACGCTGTTCCATCACTTTGAGAACAAATCTCTACTGATTGATGAACTGTTTCGTGAACTGAAAATAGAGCTATTTTCTACCCTTGACCAGCACACAGAAATCGCTGAACAAGATCGCTACCAAGCCTTTAAGTTCATGTGGATTACAGGGCTTGAATGGGCGTTAGAAAATCCAGTTGCGATGAAGTTCTTCACCAATGTTCATTTCGACCCGACGACTCAAACTCGAGAAGTGATTGTTTCAAAGATGTTCGCATCGTTAGACGAGATCATTTTGAAAGGACAAGAAACTGGTGAGCTGATGGTGTTAGACATCAACCTTGTTAGGCACTTCATCCACAGCCATTTTTTGATTTGTGCAAACTGGTTGATTGAGCAGAATGAGTTACCTCCAGAGCAGTCAGGCAAGTACATCAGCGATAGCTTTGACATGTGTTGGCGAGCTGTCGGCGGACAAAACCTGTAATTTGCACATTATTTGAAGCTCTTGCTTTCAAAGAACACTCTAAAGCGCCTCATGGTTATATCTATATATAGGCATGAGGCGCTTTAATTATTTGGATACATTTTAATCACATCACCATATTGACTTTAAGCCCCCTCTTTCAGTAACATCACACCATCATTTCAAAAGAGAATAACGCCATAATGAAGTACTAACATCCTGACATCCGATTTATTTTTATAAAAATCATTTGGACACTCGGGGTTAGTGGGCGTTACTTCGTCATCTATTTTCGCGACAAATCAAGTTCTTAAAGATCCGTATTTTGACAACATGTATCTTGCAGAACTGTACCTCAAAGACAGAAATTGTCTCAGCGCAGCTTTTCTATCTTTGATTGGTCATCTACCTAAGTAACGTCTTGGTGATCTATTCTTAGACTCCTATGTTGGAGTCTATGTAGAAAAGCGCCTCACCCCTTTTACTCGTTTACACGTAAAGGGAGGTATTTTTATGCCTACTATATTAGCCAACAATCTCTCATTCCAGCTCGATACTGGTGAGTGGTTATTCAAAGACATCACCTTTAGTTTGAGCAGTCGCCTGACAGGCTTAGTCGGAAGAAATGGGGCGGGAAAGTCACTACTGCTTTCGTTACTGGTCGGGCAAACACAACCCACATCAGGCAGCATTTCCAAACAAGGCTCGATCGGCTTTTACTCCCAGTTGCCTTCAAAGCTATTGGATAGCACAACCAGCATTGCTGACTTCTTGGGGCTCACCGAAAAGTTAGACGCATTACATGCCATAGAACAAGGCAGCTGCGAACTTCAGCACTTCAATATCGTTGGCGAGGATTGGGATTTACAAGCGAACACAAAGCAACTTTTAGCCACATTGAAAATAACCAGTGGGTTAACCACACCGTGCCATACATTGAGCGGCGGGCAGCTATCCCTATTGCAGCTTCATCGCTTATTCGTATCAAACTACGACGTACTGATTCTCGACGAACCGACAAACCATTTGGATAGCGACGGGCGTAATTGGTTACTAGAACAGTGCCAGTTATTTGAAGGAAAAGTGCTTGTCGTCAGTCACGATCGAAGCTTATTGAGACACATGGAAGGGATCTATCATCTCAACAGTTTGGGATTACGTTTCTACAAAGGAAACTACGATGATTACTTCACGCAAATGTCGAGTCAAAGTGAAGCACTGGACAAGCAGATAACGCATCATCAATCGGAAAAGAAACGACTCGAGCGCCAAGCTCAGATTAACAAGGAAAAAGCTCAACAACGTGAGGCTCAAGGTAACCGACTCCGAAAATCAGGTAGCCAACCCAAGATATTATTGGATGCCATGAAAGATAAAGCAGGGCGAACCCAAGGCGCATCGGCAACAAGCCACAAGAACTTAAAGGATCAAAACCAACATAAGCTTCAATCTCTTAAAGAACAGCAAGAGCAACTGAAGCCGCAAGCGTTGTACCTACAACAAGCGAATGCTACTAAAAAACACTCACTATTAACCGTTGAAGAGTGTCGCCTAAATTTTGGTTCTGGTGTTCCTATTAGCTTATCTCTATCACAAGGCGAACGATGCTATCTAACCGGGGCTAACGGGTGCGGAAAATCGACTCTGTTAAAAGCCATTCATGGCCAGCACTCGAACTATATCGGATCCATTAAGCGCTTAGGGGCGACCGTATACTTGGATCAACATTTTGGCCTGTTAGACACCAACGACACCATATTCGATAGTTTGATGACACACAGCTTTGGGTTAACAGAAAGTGACGCACGAACCTTGCTCGCTGGAATAGGGTTCAGGCGAGACTCCGTATACCGAAAAGTGTCTCATTTAAGTGGTGGTGAAAAAATGAAACTGGCGATGTTGATCGTTAGCCACAAACAAGACACCCCGCTTCTATTGCTTGATGAACCGGACAACCATCTAGACATCGACTCAAAGCAAGTATTGG
>NZ_JBFRVX010000321.1:0-363 GCF_041475345.1 Vibrio sp. 10N.222.48.A3
CTCCAACATCCTACTTAAAATTGCCGATCGCATTGAAGCGAACCTAGAAGAAATCGCAGTCGCTGAGACGTGGGAAAACGGCAAGCCTGTGCGTGAAACTTTGGCAGCAGACATTCCTTTAGTTGTCGATCACTTCCGTTACTTTGCGGGTTGTATTCGAGCGCAAGAAGGCAGCGCAGCAGAGCTAGATTCAAACACCGCAAGTTACCACTTCCCGGAACCAATTGGTGTAGTCGGCCAGATCATTCCTTGGAACTTCCCGATTTTAATGTCGGCTTGGAAATTGGCACCTGCACTGGCTGCGGGCTGTTGTGTGGTGATGAAGCCAGCCGAGCAAACACCGACATCGATTTTGGTGATGAT
>NZ_JBFRVX010000321.1:1121-1347 GCF_041475345.1 Vibrio sp. 10N.222.48.A3
ATCGATTTTGGTGATGATGGAGAAGATCGCTGATCTTCTACCTGCAGGCGTGGTCAACATCGTGAATGGTTTTGGTAGCGAAGCGGGTCAAGCGTTAGCAACCAGCGATCGTTTGGCGAAATTGGCCTTTACCGGTTCGACAGAAGTCGGTCACCACATCCTGAAATGTGCGGCTGAAAGCTTGATTCCATCAACGGTAGAGCTTGGCGGTAAGTCTCCAAACATC